>JAJZSC010000033.1 GCA_021849995.1 Bacillota bacterium
ATTTCCTCAGCAATTGGTTGTAACGTAGTACTAGGATCTGGTGTAGAAAAGGCAAGCTTAACCTTTGTCTTACCTGCAGTAACAGTGGCAATGTCCATTGCTTGGCTGGCAAGTTGCTCCTCAAAGCTATTGGTAAAGTTGAAATACATTATTCCAATCGCCAGTAGGAGGGGGATAAGACTACTTATTGCTGTTGTGATAAAAACTCGCATGCGTAAAGGAAGAGGTTTTTTCATGTTTATTAAATACCATCCTGGAATAATAAACCTGTGTGACATTGTGAAAAAGTTACTAAAAAATATTCAAGTTTACATTTCTCTACATTTCTCTTATAAAATAAAGAGTTAATTTCCAAAGAATAAATCTAAATATTTAGACTTATATGAATAATAATATACAAATAATAACACATTTATTACTTTATTTCCATAACCTGTTAGTTTACTTTATGAAGTAATCTTTATACTTAAAGCAATATTTCAAAGCAATGAAAATAAATAGGTGAGAACCAGATGGTTACTGAATATAACCCTTACGAAAGGGGGTTAAGTTCGTCTATGACTATAGGATTTGGTAGCCCAAAAAGAATCTTTGTGGATCAAAGACGTTGTTTAGGATGTAAAACCTGTGAACTAAGGTGTGCTGTTGAACGCAACTCTCTAAGCAAGGCTTTGATTTCAGCTGTGCATGAGGATGTTCTGCCAAGACCACGTGTTTATGTTGAATGGGATGGCGAAAAGCCTGCACCAATTCAATGCAGACACTGTGAGGATGCACCGTGCCTGGAAATATGCTCAACCGGTGCAATGAAAAGAGATACCGCGACTGGTTCTACTTATATTGATGGAAATAAGTGTATCTCTTGCTGGATGTGTGTTATGGTTTGTCCTTATGGGGTTATTGCCCCTGCTGCTGAAAAACACTGTGCCGATAAATGTGATCAGTGTTTCCGGATGGCACAACCATATTGTGTAGCTTCATGTCCGACGGGCGCATTGATGGAAGTGTCATTAGAGGAATATGAGCTTGAATTAGCAGAAAGAAGAAAGCAAGGTTAGTGGCACAGCTTAACGCTTTGTTAACTACATTCACAACGCTCTTTTGCTCATAACAGTCCACCGGACTATTAGGCATTTTAGTAATTTCAACTTGCTTTTTAAAGTGTATTAAAGAATAACCAAAAGGCTAGAAATCAATTAAAGGAGGACAGAGCATGCGTCAAGTACGTAGAAAAACTGCTGAGCCTGCCTCTAGGCAGTATTTGCTTAAAGCTAAGACTGAGGGAATAAGTCTTTCTTGGAATAATTATGAGTCTATGTTGCCTCAGGATGGATTCAGCTTATTGGGGCTTACTTGTGAAAAGTGTTTGCAGGGACCTTGCCGCCTAAATCCATTTCGCTCGGAAAACAGTACTATTTGTGGGTTAGACAGGGATGAACTTGTTTACTCCAGCTTGCAGAAATATGTGGCTAAAAACGAATGTAATGAAGTTGTCGTCCAGTTAGTTAATGAAATTAAAGATAGGGCCTCTTCATGGTCTTTAAACTTCAATGCACTTAAGTCGATGGCTTCAAGATATGAAGTTGAGGGAGAAAATCCTGTTCTATTAGCTGATGGACTTTTAGCTAAGTTTTTTTCACTATCCACTCAACCTGTGAGAGGAAAAGGAGTTGATAGTCTCCTCGCTTTAGCTCAAAAGCAGCAAACTCTTAAAGCCTTCGCCAATGAACTTGCTGAGGTGTTATATCCAGCAACAGGTTCTACAGCACGCGAGGTTGGTCTAGGGGTACTTAATCCTAAGGCAGTCAACCTCTGTTTTGAGGGAGCTTCACCTGTGCTGCTCGCTCAAGCCCAGCAGTTGGCAGAGGAATTAAAGGAAGAAGCCCTAAGCCGCGGAGCAGTCGATGGCTTTAACATAACTCTGATAGGGGACATATCTGCTCGCTTTCCACTTAGCTCTGTCACAAATGAAGGGTCAGCTGAGTTCGCGATTCTCACCGGACTGGTGGATCTATATTACATTGGCCAGGATGCTATAGGCCGTGGTAGAAATGTGGCTAAGTCCTACCAAACAGTGATCGTGGATTCGGCGCTAGTGATAGACAAACTCGACCTGCGTGATGTTTTCCTAAGGGCGGCTATAGCTTATACACAAAGGGATACCGGCAAGGTCCTGATAGCTGAGGAGAAAGAACTAATTGAAATAAGTTGCAATCTTGATGTTCCGATCATCAAGGCTCAACTGGAGCAAGGGGTATTCAAGAGGGTTTGCCTAGTTGGCGGGGGATCAAATGTAAAAGTTACTGGGGATGAAGTGGCTCTAAAACTAGCGCAAGCTGCTTCTGCTAACGGTGTACTCTGTCTAACCTATGGCAATGCTGCGATCAGCATAGGAAAGTACTGGGCTTTAAAAGGAGATTCTAGTTTCTTAAATATCGGAAGTGAGTTCGAGGCGTCGAAAATTGCAGAACTGGCACAAAAATTAGGACCGGAAAGAGTTGTGGCGGTATTTCCAGAGCTATCAAAAGCAGCAGATATTCAGCTAGCTCTTTGCTTGGCAGCTGGGGGAAGCAAAGTGTTTACAGGAATCAAGCTTCCAGTGGATGGGAGTTTTTCTCTGGCTCACGATTTTGAAGAGATTCTAACCTATTGCGAACCTAAGGAATTAGCAACAAAGGTAACAGCTGCTCTAGTTTGTTAGCTCAAATGAAAGGAGGGCTATAGTTTGCAAATAGATGCTGCTAAATGTGTTGGCTGCGGTCAATGCAGGCCATTTTGCACAATGGGTGTAATTCAATACACCCGCAATCTTAAGGGTACTAAGGTGCATTGCTATGTTGCTGAAGATGAATGTGTTGATTGCGGGATTTGTTATAGGGCAAAGGTATGTCCTACTGATGCTCTGAATCAACCAATCCACGGCTGGCCACGCTCAATTAGAGGAACTTTCAGCAATCCTTTGGCAGAGCATAAGGAGACAAGGGTACCAGGCCGTGGGACAGAGGAAATGAAGACCAATGATATAACTGCCCGCTACAAAAGAGGATATGCCGGGATGGCAGCAGAGATGGGGCGTCCGGGCACGGGTTCAAGATTAAGAGATGCTGAAAAGGTGTTTAAAGCTTTGGCGAAGTTAGGTGTAGAGTTTGAAACAAATAATCCGCTTACAGGATTACTAATCGATAAACAAACAGGAGAAATGAATCCAGAGGTTCTGAATGAAAAGGTTCTATCAGCTATCATCGAAATGATAGTTCCCCTGGACCAGGTAATCTCAGTGTTAGGAACTATGGAACAAGTAGCTCAAGAGATTGATACTGTTTTTTCCATTGATTTGGTTGCTCGAGTGGATGAGGATCTTTCCGTGCCGACCGCTAAGATCATGGCTGAAAATAATAAGTGGATCTCCATGAATGGAAAGACAAATCTGGGCCTGGGACGACTTCAGGTGAAAGGAGCGGCTGCCCAATGAGTCATACACTTCACCGCAGAGGGACAGAGGAAAACCTGCAGCAGGATTATGTAGTATTTGCAATGACGGCCAAGGGCTTTAATGAAGTAAATTCCAAACATGCCCTTAAAGACTTTTTAAGGATTCTTGCTAAGTATGACAATACCGTCAACCTTGGGGATATGAAAACCGGTGGACAATATCTGGTCAGCCGGGAGCAAATCATCGAGAACGTTCAAGATACGTCGATTGTCCATGCAGTGTTTACCGATAGGGAGCAAGTAAAAGCTGCCTTAAAGGAATTGAAAGAAGCTGAATTAGGTGTGTCGGTTATTGTTTCCGGGATCGTTGAGCATGTTCAGGAGGCCTGTCAGGGAGCAGGGATTGACCGGCATACTGTAGAGTACTCGGTCGGGATACGCGGAAAGCTTGCCAAGTTGCCTGAAGATGAGATCTTGGAGATTACTACAATGTGCGGTCATGGCATGGTCTCTCAGCACTTGGTTCGGCAAATGGTGCTGGATGTCAAGCGAGGGCGCCGAAGCTCAAAAGAAGCTGGAGAGCTTTTGGCAACTCCATGTGTTTGCGGAGTCTTTAACCCCAGAAGAGCACAGGCTCTACTCGATGAACTTGTGGAACTCTGGTGTTTCGATGAAATCTAACGGAGGGAGGAAGATGCCTTGACATATGTAATATTGGGTAACGGTCCTGCCGGAACAAACGCCATCGAAAGCATCAGACAGATTGATCAAAAAGGCCGCATCATTTTGGTTTCAGCAGAAGACACCCTCCCTTACAGTCGAATAATGACTCCAGAGTACATGACCGAAGAGGCTGGAGAGCAAGACCTGTTTATCCGGGACTGTGATTTTTATGAGAAAAACAGGGTGGAGCTTAGATTGGGCAACAGGGCTGAAAGGTTGGACCTTAAGCAAAAGACAGTCTTTCTTGAAAATGAAGAAACATTAGATTATGACAAATTACTGATTGCAACTGGTTCTAGACCGTTTATCCCACAGTGGATAGACCTCAAAGTCGAGGGAGTATTTTCTTTGTGGAATAAAGCAGATGCCGAGCAAATAAGGGAATACCTGCCTAAGGCAGAAAAAATAGTGATAATCGGTGGAGGATTAGTGGGGTTACAAGCGGCCAGGGCTCTCAGTTCTTATGGTATTAAGGCAACGGTTGTTGAAATGCTCGATCGACTGATGCCGACGCAGCTTGATACTGTTGCTGCCGGCATTCTAATTAAGGCAATGGAATCAGGCGGGGTTAAAGTACTTGTCAATACAAAGGTTGAGCGGCTGATTATTGAAGAAAATTGCGTTGCCGGACTGGAGACAGATAGAGAAACTCTACCCGCCGATGCAGTGATAGTGGCTACTGGAGTAAGGCCAAATCTTGAATTTGTTGCTCAAAGCGGATTAGAGCTCGATAAAGGTTTGATTGTTAATGATTACTTGCAGACAAGTGATCCTGATGTATATGCCGCCGGTGATGTTGCTCAAGCAAAGAGTTTTTTAACTGGGGAGAAGGTTCTTAGAGCCTTGTGGCTTACAGCGGTTCAGCAGGGTAAGATAGCCGGAGCAAACATGGCTGGATCACGAGTGGAATACTCAGGGAGCCATGGTATGAATTCTATTCAACTCTTTGGACTGCCGATTATCTCACTTGGTGAACTTGAAAGGCCGGGAGCAGAACACCTAACTTTAGCGTATCCATCGTCAGGTGCTTACTCGAAGGTAGTCCTTCAAGAAGATAAGTTGTTTGGATTACTAATGGTAGGAGACGTCCGAAAGGCTGGCCCATTGTACTATAAGCTTGGTGAAGTGTTTGAACTAAATTTAAGCTAAAAGACATGGGATAGCTAGCTTAGAGAAGGAGGTAATTTTTAAGGCTAAAAGAGATGTTTAAAATTTAAAATTTGAGGAGGAGAGAAAAAATGAGAGTAAATCGTAAAATCCAATTGTTAATTGCAAGCTTACTTGCAGTCATGCTGGTGATATCAGGATGTGGGGGTTCCGGCCAAACGGCTGCTACTTCGCCAAGTGATGCAGCTAAGGACAAACAAATTCAGATTCGTCTGGCCTATCCGACCGGAAATGGCTCAGCCCAAGATATAGGTTCTAAGTATTTCAAAGAGAAAGTTGAGAAGATGTCTAATGGCCGAATTCAAGTTGCACTTTATGCTGACGGCCAGTTGGGCAAAGACGTAGCAGTTATGGATTCACTTAAGCTGGGTACCATTGAAATGACTAACGTATCAACACCCTTACAAACGAAAATGAAGGAAGTCGGTGCTTTTGACCTGCCTTATCTTTTCAAAGACCGTAAGGCAGTAGCAAAGGTTGCCAATGGACCAATTTGGGAAGAGATTCAGAAGAAACTTCCCAGTCAGGGCATGGTTGGTTTAGCCATGTTAGAAAACGGGTATCGCCATATAACCAACAGTAAAAGGCCAATCATAAAGCCAGAGGATTTAAAGGGGTTAAAGCTTAGGATTCCTGAAGGGGATATCCGGATGTTAACTTTCAAGACGTATGGTGCAAACCCTACCCCAATGAATTTTAATGAAGTCTTCTCAGCTCTTCAACAGGGTGTAGTTGATGGCCAGGAAAATCCACTAGTAACAATTGAATCGAGTAGGTTCAATGAGGTTCAGAAATACCTTTCGTTGTCTAATCACGTATATACACCTTCGTATCTGGTGGCAAGTAAAATATGGTGGGATAAACTCTCAGCAGATGATCAAAAGCTCTTAATGCAGGCTGCCAAAGAGTCTGGCGATCAAATACGTGCTTGGGGAGAAGAACAGGATAAAAAATCAGTAGAGACCCTGAAGAGCAAAGGCATGACTGTTAACGATGTTGATTTCACTGCATTTGTAGAAGCTAGCAAGCCAGTCTATGAAAAAGCTAAGGAATCAATCGGAGCGGAATTTGTGGATAAATTGCTAAAGGCAGTACAGTAATTTCGATAGGCCCCCTTATATCTAGGGGGCCCTTATCGGCCTATGCTTACGAGGGGGGATAACATGCAAAAGCTCTGGCAGGTTACCATACAAGGGGTTAAGGCTCTGCTTATCATCATGATAACAGGAATTATTCTAACAACTGCCTATGGTGTGCTTACACGTTATGTATTAAATGATGCTGCATCTTGGACAGGTGAATTGGCTACGTATCTGCTCATTTGGATTACTTTTTTAGGGTCTGCTTTAGCGGTAGTAGAAGGGGGACATATGAACTTCGACCTTATTATAGAAAAATTGCCTCCTCTGCCACGAAAAATAGTTCTGCTGATAGGAAACTTAGCCTTGTTATATTTTGTAGGGGTGCTTACTTACTATGGAACAGTAGTATCAATAAGTACTATGACAGATCGGGCGTTGACAATACCTGTGTCGAAGCTGTTTTTCTATGCGGCTCTGCCTATAAGTGGAGTGATTATGCTTATAGGGTATGTAATAGATACTTATAAAATTTTTGCTGAAAAAAGTACGTCGTTGGCGGAGGACAATGATGCTAACAAAAAGGGAAATGATGTGGCGAAGGAGGTATCTGTATGAGTGCCGGAATTGCAATTGGCTCTATGATTGCCCTAGTCCTAGGCGGTGTCCCGATAGCCTTTGCTTTAGGACTGGCAGGAGTACTGGTATTGCTGATTCAGGGGACGGTACCTCTAGCCATTGTTCCTGTAGCCATGTTTGATGGTGCTAATAGCTTCCCATATATAGCGATACCTTTATTTATGGTTGCCGGAGAGTTAATGAATCATTGCGACTTGTCTAGACGGCTGATTGCTTTTGCCAGTTCTTTGGTAGGTTTTATAGCAGGCGGGCTTGCCCATGTAACTGTTGTTACCTCTATGTTTTTTGCGGAGATTTCCGGTTCAGCGGTTGCCGACGCTGCGGCACTTGGCAGCATCCTAATTCCGGAAATGCATCGGAAGGGGTATAACAAAGCATTTGCAACTGCGCTAGTGTCCTGTGCGTCAACCATGGCAATTTTGATTCCTCCCAGTATTCCGATGATTTTATATGCTGTCATAGCCGGTGAATCAGTTAATAAGATGCTTATGGCAGGAATGTTTCCGGGAATTCTCGTTGGCATTACCCTAATGATGTTTTCGTATGTTATTGCTAAGAAAGAAAAATATCCTGTTGAACAGAATTTTTCTCTCAAGGAAGTCTGGAGGACTTTCAAAGAGGCTTTTTGGGCATTAATGGTTCCGGCAATCATCCTGGGGGGGATTTTGTTCGGCATTTTTACTGCAACTGAGGCAGCTGCGGTGGCAGTAGTTGTAGCTTTTTTAATTGGGACCGTAATCTATCGCAAGCTCAACTTGAGTGTGCTGCCATCAGTCTTGTTGAGTGCTGCTAAGCAAACCTCCGTAGTTATGTTATTAATTTCAGCCTCTGCTCTGTTAGGATGGTATCTTACAAATGACCAAATCCCACAAAAGTTAGCCTCTGCCTTTTTAAGCATTTCAAATAACAAGTGGCTGGTACTGGCGATGTTAAACGTATTCTTTTTAATCGTAGGGATGTTCTTGCACAGTACAGCAGCGATTATTATGCTGGTACCGCTTTTAATGCCGTTAGTGAAACAAGTAGGAATCGACCCGATTCATTTTGGGGCAGTCCTCACGATGAATCTTGGAATCGGTCAACAAACTCCACCTGTGGCTTCTGTTCTTATTACTACGTGTGCTATAGCAAAAATGAGTATCCAACAGGTATTCCGTTATCTCAGGTGGTTTATTTTAGCCCTGCTAATCGTGCTGGCTATCGTTACTTATATACCAGACATTAGTTTAACACTGCCGAGGTTAATAAAGTAGGCTTAAATAGGTTCTTTAAGTAATAGCTTCTGAAATTAGCTACAATATAGAATTTGCAATTTTAAGGAGGGAACAAATTGGCCGTTAAAACTAAAGCAGCTTTGTTAGAAACAGCCTATAATATTTACTTAGTAGATAGGAAACTGGAATGCGGTGAAGATGAAGTAATCGTGAAAAACCACTTAGTCGGGATTTGCGGCTCTGATAAGACATTTTACCGTGGCCAGTTGCCCCCTCAAACGGCAGAATTTCGGCAGGAACCAAAGTTTCCTTTTTACTTGGGACATGAAAGTGGAGGTACTGTCGTTGAACTCGGTTCCAAAGTGCGGGAGTATAAAGTAGGGGACAAGGTCATAGCTTTTGGCTGGAACAATAACTTTGCTGAGTATTTTAAAGCCAAGGTGTGGGAACTCCAACCTGTACCGGAAGGCTTGGATATGGATTTAGCGAGCTTGGGAGAGGCTATTGGCTGTGCCATGTATTCTGGGATGAATTCAGGTGTTCAGCTTGGAGATACTGTGGTGGTGATGGGCGGCGGCTTTGCCGGACAGATAATAGCGCAATGTGCCAAAAGAAAAGGTGCGGAAAAGGTTATAGTAGTGGATGTCTTAGAGGGAAAACTCGCCTTAGCAAAAAAGCTGGGGGCAGATATAACTATCAATGCCAAACAGGAAGATGCGACAGAGATTGTTAAGGAGCTTACCAAAGGGATTGGCACGGATGTAGTTGTAGAAGCAGCAGGCAGTCAAGAGTCCATTAACAAGTGTACCAAGATGATAAAGCATAACGGGAAATTTGTCTGGTATAGCTGGATTACTCAGCCAGTGACTCTCGATCTAAGCCGCTGGCATGATGATGGCTTGGAGTTTATAAATACATGTCTGGTACATCACACCTGGTATGAGCGGTTTGTCTGGACTCAGAATGTTTTGCGCCCGGTAATTCAAGGCTTGGTAGATATAAAGCCATTGCTAACTAATGAGTTCAGACTAGATCAAATCAAAGAGGCGTTTGAGCTGGTAGATAAGGACGATTCTGCTATTAAGGTAGTGTTGCGTCCGTAGTGAATAAGGAGTTATTCAGTGGTTGCTGTGTTTTTAGGCAAGGGTTAACCGATAAGAAATTGGTTAACCCTTTTTGGCTATTGCTTTTTAATTCCCCAAGTTTTGGCTATAAAAATTTAATTATTTAAAAGAAATTAAATTATTTAAAAGAAATTTAATTTACAAAGCCGACTATGAATGGGTAAAAATAACATGATTTTTAGCGTTAAATGTTTGCAGGAGAATCCTAGAATATATCGAATTACGACAAAGGAACTGAATACTATAAACTAATTAGGTTGGTTTGAATTAATTTCTGATGTCTTCTACTGAGGGGGAACTATGAAAAAAATAGCATTTATTTTATTCTCAGTGGTAACCGTTCTTTCAGTGTCTGTCGCCTATGGAAACATTCCTAAATCTACCATGGGCCAAGTTGGTCCCCTTTCACCAAAACCTGTGAAGGCATCAACTTCTGATAATAAAGCCGCACCAGCTAATTCCAAGCGGAAATTGGATATTCGAGAGTCTTTAGGTCGTGGCGAGGTTGCCTATACCTCAAGAGAACACGAAGCTAATCCAAGGGCTGAACGAGATAAGGTCAGGGATGGTAATGGCAGCAAAAGCGGTGCTGGCGCTCCTGCTTCGGCTGTAATTTTAGAGCCCATTTTGCCTAATGCTAAAGTAAAATGTATAACCCCTACCTATGACGGTTCAGGGCAGGCCGTTCATCCAAGTGTTATAGATTTCAAAATAGAATATAGTAAGGAAAAATGGCAGGGTTTTCGGTATTGGATGGCTATGACCCCATATCCTTTTGCGATAGATAAATATGAAAATCCCAGTATGTTGGCAAGTAATGACGGGCTAACCTGGGTAGTTCCCCCGGGGTTTAAAGATCCTCTGGATATTAAGCCCGGCAAAACTAATTTTAATTCGGATCCGGCTCTAGTATATGATCCGGGCAGTGACTCAATTTACGTGTATTGGCGTGAAAGCCTAAAAGGACAATATGACCGTATCTGGAGAGCGGGTATCGGCCAAAATGGTAAAGTACAACCAAAGGTTATGGTAGTGGAAGAATCGTGGGCAGATAAGGAAGGGCTTGCTCTTTCCCCGGCTATCTGGCGGAAAACTTCTGATGAGTGGTACATGTGGACTGCTACCGGTGGATCGGTTATACATTTGTATACGTCTAAAGACGGTGTAAAATGGTCCAAGCGGGAACGTACTACTTTGCCATGGCTAAACTGGAATAATGGTTTTATACCCTGGCATTTGGATGCTAAACCAAATTACCGAGAAAATAGGGTTGAGTTTTTCATAGTAGGATGGCCAAGAGGTAAGGGTATCTCAGATATGGTGCTTTTTTATGCGGAAGCACCCATGAACGATCCTAAAAATCTTAAAATGCCTTTGAAGGATCCGATATTAGGGATTGGACCAGCTGGAAACTGGGACGATGACTTTATCTACAGGCCTACTTTTGTAATAGAGCGGGAAGAAGATTCATATAAGTATCACTTGTGGTATTCTGCCAGATCTACTTTGGGACATTGGCATATGGGGTATACTGAAGGAAGGTTGGGCACAAGTTTTTCCCCGGATAATGACTAAAACTAGGGGGGTAAATGTTGGTGCAATTTGATTGGTACCAGATCACTTGGTTTGTTTTGATAAGTGTTATACTTGTAGTTGTTTGGAGGAGGCAACGCAAATTTATTGTTGTAATTGCTAAGCGGGAACAAGCAATTGGCAAGTTGTTCAGTTTCTTCTTGGATTTAGAAGAAAAAGATCAGGATGAATTCTATAATTCCATTCCTGAACACCAGGCTAGGGCAATTAGATCTTATATTTCATGGTTAATGAAGGGGCGTCCGGTAGTAGTTACGAAAATCTCCCCTGATGTAATGGCTGTTATAAGTAGACTTTATCAATGGCTCGAAGATATGGAGATGAAGGGCAGATACATTGGCTTTTTAGATAAGGAACAGAAAAATAGCTTAAGGGAGCTAAGTTAGCAGGGAAGTAAATACAGTTTACTTAGGAAAGGTATTATTCCTTGCAATAGAAAAGTTAAAAATAAAGAAATCCCCGCGTCCGGGGATTTCTTTAAATTGCGCAAGTCTAGAAGATAAGCGACCAAGATTTATTTCCTGTCAGCTTATTACTCAGACTCTTACAAAAAAAGTAACATGGATAGAACCAAAAAGTCAATCTTTATAGACATCTTTATGACAATATTTGTTTTAAATTAATAAATTCTAGAACCTTTAAGCATCGTAAGTTTTTGGTCGCAATTTACTGAATCATGTTAGTAAGTATTTTTTCATGCTCAACTCGAAAATACTTTGCTTATATTAATCAAGGAATTCTCTTCTGTCGGTAAGATATAGAAAATTTAGACAAAGGAGAGGTTTGTCGTAGAAACACAAATTTTATAAGAATAATAAAAATATGTAGGAATCTCTTGAACAGAAAGGATAAATATACTAAAATACGCCAGGAAGGAATTTTTGCGGCACTTTTATACTAAATGAGTATAGCTCCAGACGAACAAGGAGGAATCCCGTTGAATTTGAATGTATTAAGTCTTCTTGAAAGGATTGAAGAGTCAAGAAGATTCATGCATGAGTTGTCCAAGGATAAGAACCTCACAGACCCGGAAGTGGTGACAATAAGTCAGGGCCTGGACAGATTGCTGAACGAATACTATTTGGCAATCAAAAATAGTGAGATAAACCAAACAGTTTGGCAATAAAGGAAACTCAGATCTCTGACTTAAAGGGTTAGAGATTTTTTCTTCTAATGCATTATAGCAGTGTCAGATAATTGCAGTTGACTTCTATAGTTAAATAAAGTAAAATAACAGTCGTCAATTCTGCCGATGTGGCTCAGGGGTAGAGCAGCTCACTCGTAATGAGCAGGTCTGTGATTGTCGATAAGGTAGGATAAACTCAAAAGCAGTTTTGTAAATATAAAAGCGAGGGTGGAAGTCCCGCCCTCACATATATGCTGGTGTGGCGCAGTGGTAGCGCAATTGATTCGTAATCAATAGGCCAGGGGTTCAAATCCCCTCACCAGCTCCAGTGAATGTAAAATCCTTAGAGTCGTGATGGTTCTAAGGATTTTTTATTAATCACTTGTCTATTCCATATAGTCGAGTATTTCGAGTTTTTGGGTCTTTGGGAAACGATGAACAATCCGGATTTTAAACTGGTCGAATTCGACCAGTTTAAAAATGAATCTGGATCTAATTCTTTTGTTCTCAATCCAGAAAAGTGGATTTCTTCGACAAATGCAATCGGTATACGTTCCGCATCTGGGAGATATGGAGGAACCTTTGCCCATAAAGACATCGCATTTGAGTTTGCATCCTGGATTTCTGCGGAATTCAAACTTTATATTATTAAGGATTATCAACGCTTAAAGACAGATGAAAACAGTAGGCTATCGCTTGGATGGAATCTCAACCGCACCCTTGCAAAAATCAATTATCGGATACATACAGACGCCATCAAGGAGGTATTAATCCCGCCGGATGTCACTCCGCAGAAGCAAAATATAACTTATGCCAACGAAGCAGATATCTTGAATGTTGCTCTGTTTGGAATGACGGCAAAAGAATGGCGTCAGGCTAATCCGAATGCGAAAGGGAATATTCGTGACGAGGCATCACTCCAGCAGCTTATTGTTCTGGTAAATATGGAAAGTCTAAATGCGGAGTTTATCCGCCAAGGATTGTCTCAAAAGGAGCGCCTCCTGCGTCTAAACGCTAGTGCTAAACAGATGATGAGATCGCTTTTAGATAGTGCAG
>JAJZSC010000034.1:0-4861 GCA_021849995.1 Bacillota bacterium
TTTTCTTTTTGGCAAATATGGCAGACCTTGCTTTCTCAGAATTTGTTGCCAGCCAATATTTCTTTGCTAAAACATTATTTCTAAATAGAAAAGTACTGGAATATTGTTTAAGAAGAAAGTGATAGGAGGCTGGATAGAGTGGACAAAAGCTCGGGAAAAGGGCATAAGCTTATTATGGATGATAGAGAAAAGTTGTCTATAACCGGAGTAAAAAAGGTTCAATCCTTCGACAGCAAAGAAATTGTACTAGAGACAATTCAGGGGGTGCTTAGTCTTAAAGGTGACCAGTTAGGAATTAAGCATCTGGATCTTCAGGAGGGATTAACCGAAGTTGAAGGGCATATCGATGCTATAATTTACCCTCGACAAGCCTCCGGTTCCAGGCAAAGTATGCTGGGTCGAATTTTCAAATAGAGATGAAGTAATCCAAGGGAGGGAGAAGCAATCTCGGAATTTGAAACGTTATATTGGGTCATCGTAGCCGGATTTGCAATCGGACTTTTGTTTGACGTGTATCGTACGTTGAGAAGATGGCTCGGGTTAGGACCGATAATGACTTTTTTTGGTGATTTAATTTTTTCCCTAGGTGCCTTGGCTCTGGCGGGGTATTTATTCTGGCGGGCAAATGCGCTTGAATTTAGATTTTACATTGTATGGGGAAGCTTACTCGGCCTATTCGTCTACCTGAAGGTATTTAGTCGTCTTATCACTAGAATATTATTCAAGCTACTAAGTTTATTGGAAAAAACAGTGGCTTTATTTGTCAGGTCACTGAAGGTTCCATACAGGGGCCTTGTTTTATTAATGGGTCCGCCGTATGCAATCCTTCGTTGGATGAGTTTATTGTTATATAGGATTGCAGAGGTGCTTGTTGCGGATCCTCTAAGCAGGGCAAGGTATAAAACAGCTAGGTTGAAATTTAAGTTAGCAAGGATTTGGAACTATTTTTTTCCGCCTAGGACTAATGGGTAATTTTTACCAGAAAGCCTTGATTCCAGCTATTTTTGCTATTATAATAATTATGTAGCTAAAATGTCATTGACATGTCGATTATAAGTAGTAGTTTTGTCCACAATTCATCCACAATTTGTTAATAACCGGGAAGACGAGGGTGAGTTTTGTGCACCTTGAAATAAGGGGCCTGGAAAAACTTAGCTTTAGGGAACGCCAGGCAGTTATCCTTAAAGAGGCAGGACAATCCCTTGAACAGATAGCTAAAAAGTTAAATTTAAGCACGAGTTCAGTAAATACCTTGATCGCACGGGCTAAAAACAAAGGATATACTATTGTTTGTATAATCCCAGGGGAGGAACTAGGTTTGGGAGGAGAGGAATTATTTGACGAAGAAAACTAGACGGGCTAGAAAAATACGCCTCCGCCCACTCGGGTTCTTAGTCCTTTGTTTTGCTATGACCGTTGCAGCAAGCTCTTTTTTGCATTTGTGGAAGCTATATTCCGATGTCCATTATCGTCTTAACGAATTAAACCAAGAAAAGGCAGTTCTAATAAAAAATCAGCAAAAACTTAAAGAAGAAATAGTTCAACTGAACACACCTAGTTATATCGAACAGTTAGCGAGAGAACAGCTTGGACTGGTTAGGCGAGGAGAAATACTGATCGCTCCAAAACAATAAGGTTTTTTTTACCATTTCAGAAAGTATAACTTTCGGGTGGTATAAGTGCAACCTCGGCTTCCGTCTTCGCCGAAGGCACGATACAAGCCGTATTTTCTATAAGATTCTTGACAGTTGTTTTAAACAATGGATATAATACAATTAATGTATTGACGATCATTGTAAGGAGGAGTTTTCTTCGTATGGCCATTGCGGTTGGCAGCATTGTTGAGGGTGTAGTGACTGGTATCACGAACTTCGGAGCCTTTGTTGAGTTGCCTGATAAAGTAACAGGTTTGGTTCATATTTCTGAAGTGGCTGATGCTTATGTCAAAGATGTCAGGGACTATCTGAAGGAACAGGACCGCGTAAAGGTTAAGGTTATTCACGTAGATGAAAAGGGAAAGATCGGATTATCGATTAAACAGGCGAATCCTAGTGCTCGTAGTAATCGTGAACGTAGACAGCCAACCGTATCGTTTGAAGATAAACTGGCGAAGTTTATCAAAGACAGTGACGAACGCCAACTGGAGTACAAACGAGCTACAGAATCTAAGCGTGGTGGCAGGGGTTCGAGCAGATATTAGAATCGATTAGAAAGTAACACCGCCTTTTCAAAAGGCGGTTTTTCTATGTGCATTTCAAATTACCGTCAGTTAAATAATGTACTGTCGATAGAATCGCGTAGAAAAATCCAGATATCTTAAGTATCATCGATCGAACATGAAAACTAGGTCGAAAGTTGCTGTAAGCGTTTGACTCGCCTAGACATGCTTTGCCATTCATATAGGCTATAATGTTACCATAATGTGGTAAGAGGTGACTTTATGGCTGACTGGGCAACTCTCAAGGTAGATAATGGGCTTAGAAAGGAACGTCTTTCTTTAGACAATTCTTTATTACCGATTGTACTAGGAGGATTGTTAGCTAGAGGAAGTATTGCTGGAGTTCATCCCTTTGGCATAGCATTTGGCGCCGCTCTAATTTTAAATGGTGGGCGGAGGGCTTTGTTTGGGGTAATTGGGACGGTTCTGGGGATTCTCTCTGTTACTGACCTAACATTTGCCCTGGAGTATTGTTTGATTATGGCTCTTGTAGGTATAATTGCCCCAAATTTCCGGAAGAGAAAGGCACAGGGAGCTTTTCTTGGGATCATTACCTCGATCCTAACTATTAGTATCTTAATGCTGAATTTGATGCTAACAGGTATTCAGACAGCCGAAATCATTAAAATTGTACTTCTCGGAGTATTGGCAGGTGGGTTTACTTTTATTTTTTGGTTTGGTCTATCTAATCAGGAGGCTGTTTGGCGGGGAGACTTTACAGGAGAACCAGGTGTTGCATGGCTTCTTATTTTAGTAGGAATTTTGAGCGGACTACAAGATGTACAGATTGGCCCAGTTAATGCTGCTACCATGGTTTTGACTTTCTTTGTATTGTTTGTAGCAGCTCGATCTGGTGCCGGATCCGCTGCCGGGGTTGGAGCTATGCTTGGTTTTCTTCCCCATCTGTCCCCCAGTACTGCAAACCTCATGACTGCAGGGATCTATGGATTAACGGGCTTTGCCGCAGGTGCATTCCGTAGATTTGGTAAAATTGGGTTGACTCTGTCCTTTACGGCAGTTACCTTAATGCTAACGGTATTTTGGAGAGAAGATGTTGTATATTCTCAACTCCTTTCATCAGGTTTAGGATTGCTGTTGTTTCTTTTTTGGCCAACCCCGGAAGTTAAAAGAAGTTTTCTAAAAACCAAGCCTGTACCTGAGGTGGAAACAACAGTTACCAAAGTCAAAACATTAGCGGAGATATTTGACCAAATTGCCTTGAGTTGTCATGCGGCCGAGGCTGAGGCTTTTGAACAAAAACCAGAAGTTCCGGAACTGATGAATATTTTGGTTGAACGTGTGTGTAAAACCTGTCCGACAATAGGAGTTTGCTGGGAAAGAGAGTTTTATAAGACTTATCATTATTTACTAAATATGTTCGCGTTGGTCGAACGCGAGGATGTCAAGGTTCAGGATATCCCTGTAGACTGGAAGCGCCATTGCGGCAGAACTAAAGAAATGTTGTTAGGGATTCAATTCATCATTGAGCATGAAAAAAGCCAAGAAGTATGGCGCAAACGTGTAGCTTCTAACCGGGAGGCTTTAGCACGTCAGTTTCAGAGTGTATCCCAAGTCATTGGTCACCTGGCCAAAGAACTAAATGCACGTAATAACTTTGAACCTGTCAATACTTCTGGGATTGCTCGAAGACGCCGCCATTTCATCGATGTAGGAGTAGCTGCTTTTGTCAAGAGTGGAAACGGCTTAAGCGGAGATAACTATGCTTCGATCGCTTTTTCGCCAGTACAACATGCCTTTGTCTTGAGTGATGGTATGGGTGTTGGCGAAGCAGCAGCTAAAATGAGCGCCACTGCACTTACTCTGCTTGAGCAGTTATTAAGCACTGGTTTTGAGCCAGAGGGTGCGATTCAGGCATTAAACTCAATCTTGGTACTTCGCTCCCCTGAAGAGAGTTTTGTTACAATTGATATGGCCGTATTTGATTTAGAAACAGATAAAGTTCGACTGATCAAAGCTGGAGCATCACCTTCATATCTAAGGACAGCTCAGAAGGTCCAGGTTTTTTCGACCTCAAGCCTTCCAGCTGGAATACTAAACCATATTGAAGTTCCTGTTTTAGAGTTGGAAGTAAAAGATGAAGAGCTATTGATCTTGGCAACGGACGGAATTGAGGATGTTTTAAGGGATGGAACTGATTGGCTCAAGGTGTTTTTGGAAAAAACTAATGTAAGTAGTTCTCAAGAGTTGGCAGATATGATAGCGTGTGAAGCGAGAAAGTCGAGTCAAGATAATATGCTTGATGACGGGGTAGTCATGGTAATCAGAAAAAACTACATGAGTTAAGTTGAAAGGAAGGACATTAGTGTTTCATAAACTTAGCGCCGAAGTTTTGCCTAAGCTTATTCCGAAAGGGTCAAAAATCTTGGTAGCGGTTTCCGGCGGTCCGGATTCCATTTCTTTAGGGCACATTTTATGGCGCTACTCCCTGGAAGAATCGCATAACCTAACCTTGGTTCTTACACATGTAAACCATGGGGTTAGACCTGAATCTGAGGCTGAGGCTGGTATGGTCTCTGACCTTGCCTTAAAATGGGGTGTAAAATGCCTAGTTCACAAATTTGATGCCAAGGCTTACTCAAAGGAGTGTGGGGAATCCTTCCAGGCTGCCGCTAGAGAGTGGAG
>JAJZSC010000034.1:4871-13089 GCA_021849995.1 Bacillota bacterium
CTGGAAGGAGGACATGGAACGCGAAGGCTGTCATCTCCTTGCGACTGCCCACCACCTCGGTGATCAAGCTGAAACGGTGCTCTACCGTCTTATACGCGGAACAGGGGCCTCCGGATTAGCCGGGATTTACCCCAAAAAAGCAAAGGTTATAAGACCTTTGCTATCTGTTTCTAAGTCCGAGATCTTAATGTATTGTCAGGAAAATGATTTACCTTATGCTATTGATAGGTCAAATCTGGAATCCGTATATGTCAGAAACAAAATAAGAAACGAGCTTATTCCTGAGCTTGAGAAGAGCTACAATCCGCAGATTGTTGTTAACCTTGGCAGACTAGCCGAGGTCTTACAAAGAGATGAGGATTACTTAAATTTGATTACTGATCAGGCCTGGCAAAGAAGCATAAAATCAGCTTCTGAAGGGAGCATATCGCTTACAAGTGCTATTTTTGACGAGCATCCAGCCATACTTTCCCGTTTGATAAGAAGAGCGGCAAGTGCAGCTGCTAATGAACCTAGAGGTTTAGGATATGTCTATGTTCAAAAAATCCTGGAATCCAAAGGAACGCCAGGGTGGTCTCAGGATTTACCGGGAATGCGAGTCCTCATTACGGAGGACGAAGTTTGCTTTAGCATTAATTCTGGGGAAGAGAAGCAGAAAAATGTTATAAAACCATATGAAGAAGAATTGTACTATGGTAAATGGACATATATTATAAATAGGCGATTAGAAATTGGCATCTTGACAGAGGATGAATTCAAAGCCTTGTTAAAAAAAGACTCTCATGCCGCTTCTAATCCACCCGGCTTGCAACTAATTGAGCTGGACGAAAAATCCTTAAGCGAAGCACCTAACCCACTGGTCGTTCGTAATCGGAGGGAGGGTGATAGAATGTGGTTTAAGGGCGTTGGACATAAAGCTATCAAGAAGGTATTTCAAGAAGCTGGGATAAGTGCTGACAGGAGAGAACTGATCCCGCTTCTGGCCTGTGGAAATGAAGTTCTATGGATTATAGGTGTAAAAAGAAGTGATAGGTATATGCCGGGAGGTCAGCAAAAAATCTATTGTGTGGCAAGGAATTTAGCCTGATTCTGTTGCGTTGTAAAAGGGCTTAGACCGTGGTATAATATGTAATATTGCTTCGCTGTGAGACGTTTGTCCATAAGAGGGGAGGACCTTTAGTTTGAAGTTTTTCAAAAATGTGGCAATTTACTTACTGATAATTCTACTTGCTATTATGCTCATCAAGTGGGCTAATCCTCCTGCTAATAAGGACCAGGGGCTAGACTACAACAGTTTTAAGAACGCAGTGGTAGAAGATAGGGTTAAAGAAGTATCAGCAGTCATTGACCGGAATATCAATGAATATACGGTCATTATGAAAGACAGTAAGAAATTTGTGGTCTTGGGACCAACTGATGATGCACAGTTACTTACTGATCTTAAAGCTCATAATATTCCATTGAATTTTTCTCATCCTGCAGAGGCTCCTTGGTGGACAGGAATGATAACAACCTTGCTTCCTATCTTGTTGATTGTTGGTTTGTTCTTCTTCATGATGCAGCAGACCCAGGGCGGTGGCAACCGGGTGATGCAGTTTGGAAAGAGCAGAGCCCGCCTTGTGACAGATGAGAAGAAAAAGGTTACCTTTGAGGACGTGGCTGGAGCTGATGAGGTCAAAGAGGAACTACAGGAAGTAGTAGAATTTCTGAAGTTTCCTAAAAAGTTTAATGAACTCGGAGCTAAAATTCCCAAAGGAGTATTGCTATTTGGACCGCCTGGGACTGGTAAGACTTTACTAGCTCGTGCGGTTGCTGGTGAAGCAGGAGTTCCCTTCTTTAGCATTAGTGGTTCGGATTTTGTTGAGATGTTTGTGGGTGTTGGTGCCTCCCGCGTTAGAGACTTATTTGAACAAGCTAAAAAGAATTCTCCTTGTATAGTCTTTATTGACGAGATTGATGCTGTAGGACGCCAGCGTGGTGCCGGTCTTGGCGGAGGCCACGATGAAAGGGAACAAACTCTAAACCAGCTCTTGGTAGAGATGGATGGTTTTAACGGAAATGAAGGAATCATTATTATCGCTGCCACCAACAGACCGGATATCCTGGATCCTGCTCTGTTAAGGCCAGGACGCTTCGATCGTCAGGTGGTAGTAGATGTTCCGGATGTGAGAGGCCGTTCCGAAATATTAAAAGTGCACGTAAAGGGTAAGCCGCTTAGTAACGATGTGGAACTTGAGGTTTTGGCAAGACGTACACCAGGTTTCACGGGTGCGGATTTAGCAAATCTTGTTAATGAGGCAGCCTTGTTATCCGCCCGTCGTAACGAAAAAGAAATTGGAATGCAGTCCTTGGAAGATTCCATAGAACGGGTTATTGCAGGACCGGAGAAGAAGAGTAGAGTGATTAGTCCGTTTGAGAAGAAACTTGTTTCCTACCATGAAGCAGGGCATGCTTTGCTAGGGGAACTTTTGACTCACACTGATCCTCTTCATAAAGTATCAATAATCCCTCGTGGTCGAGCAGGCGGGTACACACTGCTTTTACCCAAAGAAGACCGAAATTACATGACGAGATCTCAACTTCTTGATCAGGTTACAATGCTTCTCGGAGGTAGAGTAGCCGAGGCACTTGTTCTGCATGAAATCAGTACAGGAGCTTCCAATGACCTAGAGAGAGCTACTGGACTGGTGAGAAAAATGATCACAGAACTGGGGATGTCTGAAGAGCTAGGACCTTTGACTTTCGGGCAGAAAGAAGGACAGGTCTTCCTCGGTCGAGATATAGCCCGGGATAGGAATTATAGCGAAGCAGTTGCTTATGCAATCGATAAAGAGGCTAGACGCATTATAGATGATTGTTATCAAAAAGCTCAGACTCTTATTAAAGATAACATGGAGAAACTTGACGCTATTGCTCAGACTCTGATGGAAAAAGAAACTCTTGAAGCTAAAGAATTTGCAGCTTTGATGGCAAAGTTTGACGGGAATTCAGATGCTCAAATAAAAGGTGAAACTAACAGTGAATATAGCAATGAATCTAACGATAAACCCATAGAAACTGAATCCGGAGATGATCCAAAACTAGGGCAAGCCTTAGAAATAGAAAGAGATAAAATAGAATAAGGAGGACTTGGCTTGGAACGCACTTTTTTAATGCTAAAACCAGATGCAGTTCAGAGAGGACTAGTTGGGGCAGTTATTTCTCGCTTGGAAGCCAAAGGATTTAAACTTGCAGGAATGAAACTTATGAAGGTAGATCGTGCCTTGGCAGAACAGCATTATGCTGAACATAAAGGGAAATCCTTTTTTGAACCCACTGTTAATTACATCATGTCATCTCCAGTAGTGGCAATGGTATGGGAAGGGAAAAATGTTGTTGCTCTAGCCAGAGAAATGATGGGTGCAACGAATCCTGCTAATGCCAATCCCGGCTCAATTCGCGGCAGTTATGGAATGGACATCAGCCGTAACATAATACACGGATCTGATTCTGTAGCAAGTGCTGAAAGAGAGATAGGGATATACTTCAAACCTGAAGAAATATTGGAATATAAAAAAGCTGGCGAAGAGTGGTTAAGTGAGTAACAATGAGGGCACCCTAGGGTGTCCTTTCTTTCAATTTATGTGCGGGGTGGAATAAGATGGTGTTATCTAGGAGCGGTAAAAATCTACTAGGTTTTTCAGGTGTGCTAACAGGTTTCCTATTCATACTTTTGCTTAAAGCATACGGAGTTGCTGGGAGTCAAGTTGTTCAACCTGAGAATGCACTACCGGCACTAGTTCAGGCTGAGTTAGAAAACCAACAGCTTTCTAATGATATAAGCAAGCTGAGGCAAGATCTTGCTAAGTACCTAGCCGGGCAGAGTACTTCGTCGGTTGCTCTGCAACAGTTGCAGCAGGCAAGGGCGAACGCAGGCTTAACCGAAATCAAAGGGCCTGGTATTAGGATAACTCTGGATGATGCTCCGCAAATTTCCTTGTCGAGTGATCCGAACAATTATGTTATTCATGAGGAATACATCAGACAGCTTATTAACATACTTTGGAATGGTGGAGCAGAAGCAATTTCGGTAAATGATCAGCGCATAACCAGCATTACAGAAGTTTTTTGCAGTGGTTCATTTATACAAATTAACGGGACCAGGCAGATGCCACCTTTTGTTATTAAGGCGGTAGGAGAGCCACAGAAATTACAATCAGCACTTAAATTCTACCTGTTCTGGGAGAGGCTCGGTGACGTTGAACAAGAGTACGGGATAAAAAGAAAGCTTGAGGTTCCGGCAGAACCAGTTGTAGTTCCTGCAGGACGATTAAAAGAGTATCGCTATGCTGAACCTGTAAAGGAGAGTTAGGCAGTGAAGAATAAATTAGCTTTACCGGTTACTCTAGTAGCTATCGCGCTTGGATTTCTGATTTCAGTTCAGCTCCAGACGCAAAAGAAAGTGACAGAAGCCGAAGAAATCAAGCACCAACGTACTGCCCAGATAAAATCTGTGATGGTCAATGCCCAGGCAGAAAATACCTCCTTAAAGAATGAGCACAAAAACTTGTCCGCTAAGTTGGATCAGGCTAGAAAACAGGGCGGGACAAGTCCAGAGTTGTTAGCCCAATTAGACCAGTTTCGCATGCTGGATGGAACAGTTGCTGTTCAAGGGCCTGGAATAAATATTACAATTGATGACAGGAAGGAACATAAAGCAGTATTTCCCCTAACAATAGATGATTTATTAAGAATCATAAATACACTTAAGTTTGCCGGGGCTGAGGCTATAAGCTTGAATGGACAAAGAATAGTCAGCTCGACTTCAATAGTACTTAGTGGCAGCTCTACGATTCTTGTTAACCAGGTTCCGATTAACAAAGTCGAGGGAGTGCCCTACGAATTACTTGCAATTGGGAATCAGGATGTTCTATTGGATTATGTAACTAAACTTGAGGCAGAACCTCTAAAAAGTAAGGGGATAACAGTGGGTATAACTAGGAAGGTAGTACAGATACCTTCTTATAAAGGTGGTTACAGCTTTAAAGCAGCTGCAGCAGAAGAAAGCGGAAAGCAATAAGGCTTTGCTAGGCGGCAATCTGCAATGCTTCCTTCGGCGTTAGGCATCATCAAACGGTTAGTTTGTATGTTGTATCAGTAAATGTATATAATTTAACAGAATAATCAATATTAATAATATTTTCTCTCAGTTCAGTGGCAGGGATATTCTTGTCCGCATAGAAATACATATTTGCGAGGGTTATATAAAATTTTAGAGGAGTGGTACCCATGAAAAGCGATATCGAAATAGCTCAAGAAGCCAAACTTCAACCAATTATGGAAGTAGCCAAAGTATTAGACCTTGACGAGGATGATGTTGAACTGTACGGAAAGTACAAAGCCAAAGTCAATCTAAGAGTTTGGGATAGGCTAAAGGACAAGCCAAATGGTAAACTGATCCTGGTTACGGCCATCAACCCTACCCCTGCTGGAGAGGGTAAAACCACAACTACAGTAGGATTAGGGCAAGCTTTAGTTAAGATGGGTAAAAAAGCCATGATTGCGCTGAGGGAGCCTTCACTTGGACCCTGCTTTGGCATTAAAGGTGGAGCTGCAGGTGGAGGATATGCTCAGGTAGTTCCAATGGAGGATATCAACCTTCACTTTACGGGTGATTTTCACGCTATAACTTCCACCCACAATCTTTTAGCTGCGTTGTTAGATAACCATATCCAGCAGGGTAATGCTTTGAATATTGATCCAAGGCAAGTAGTATTTCGCCGCGTGATGGATATGAATGACCGGGCACTTAGAAAGCTAATTATTGGATTAGGTGGACGCACTGAAGGGATTCCTAGAGAAAGCGGCTTTGATATAACTGTTGCTTCAGAGATTATGGCAATCTTATGTCTGGCCCGCGATTTGATGGACTTAAAAGAGCGTTTCGGCAAGATAGTAGTCGCTTATACATATGACGGAAAGGCCGTGACTGCCCATGATCTAGAGGCCGAAGGGGCCATGGCTCTCTTGATGAAAGACGCTATCAAGCCAAACCTTGTACAAACCTTGGAGAACACACCGGTGTTTATCCATGGCGGCCCCTTTGCTAATATTGCTCATGGCTGTAATAGCATTATAGCCACCAGACTGGGACTTAAAATTGCTGATTATCTGGTAACCGAAGCCGGCTTTGGTGCTGACTTGGGGGCAGAGAAGTTCTTTGACCTCAAATGCCGGTATGGTGGACTTAAACCTGATGCAACCGTGATTGTTGCTACAGTTCGGGCACTGAAAATGAACGGTGGGGTTGCTAAAGAAAATTTGGGAACAGAAAATCTCGAAGCACTTGCCCGAGGAATCGTAAACCTGGAAAAGCATATCGAAAACATCCGTAAATTCGGTGTACCTGCAGTAGTAGCAATTAATAGATTCCCTTCAGATACAGAAGCAGAGCTGGATTTTGTGGCAAAGCGTTGCCGGGAGCTTGGTGCAGAGTTTGCATTGTCTGAAGTGTTTACCAAGGGTGGCGAAGGTGGTAAACAACTAGCCCAAGTAGTCTTAAATACTATCGAGACTAAGCAGAGTGAATTTGACTTTCTCTATAAACTTGAGCTATCGATTGAAGAGAAAATAACTAAGATCTGCACTGAGGTTTACGGAGCTGCTAATGTAAACTTCACAAAAGAGGCTAGTACAGCTATCAAAAAATATTCAGAATTGGGGTACTCAAAACTACCTGTATGCATGGCTAAAACTCAGTATTCATTAACAGATGATCCCAGCATACTAGGTCGCCCATCTGGATTTACTATTACTGTTCGCGAGGTGCGCCTATCTGCCGGAGCAGGGTTTTTAGTCGCCATTACAGGCGCGATCATGACCATGCCAGGGTTGCCAAAACGGCCTGCAGCTTTGAACATGGACATCGACGAAGACGGGAAAATCACCGGACTCTTCTAGGAAAGTCAGAGGGCTGTTTCAAAGTGATTTGAGGCGGCCCTCTAAATTAATAGGGTAGATTAGAAAAGGTACTAAAAGCCTGGAAAATGTATTAAACTAAAGACGTCATCTGAGAGCTTAAAGTTAGGTGAATCTTGAGGCTGAATTCTTTACTGAGGCTTAAAGATAGGGTAAATAATAAGGGGAGTCATCCTTTGGTAATGGAGAGAATTAACCGGATAGTTGAGAGTCAGCAATACTGGGATTATCTAAAAATGATTGAGGAACATGAGAGGAATCGAGTCTACTGCAATCATGGATTTGACCATGCAATAACAGTGGCCCGAATCAGTTACATATATTTATTAGAACAAGGTCACCGGTTTTCACGAGAAATTGTTTATGCCTCTGCGCTCTTGCATGATATTGGCAGATGGGTCCAGTATGAGAACGGGGAAGATCATGCCATAGCGGGTGTTCGCTTGGCGCAGGATATATTAGCTGATGCGGGCTTTAGTACAGCTGAGATTGAACAAATAGTCACAGGTATTAGAGAGCATAGAGTACATACCGGTGAATTAGCAAGTCCCTTGGGGAATGCTTTGGCCCTGGCAGATGATTGGGCAAGAGATTGCAGGAATTGTAAAGTGCAAGATACTTGTCATAAGTTTTCTCTGGATATGACAAAAGTTAATTATTAGGGGGCAATATGAAAAGGTATTCAATGCGATGGATAAACTTAAATAATGTAGATGAAGCTAAAAGAGCACTTTTCCAGATCGGCTCGGATAGTTCCGGTATAGAAATCATGGCAGGGAAAGCGGTAGGGCGAGCTATTAAGTTAGAAAAAATTCCGCTTCCTGTAGCACATATACTCAAACAAGAAATGTTGTCTCTTGGGGGAGATGTTGCCGTCCATCGAAATGTTATCACAGGCAAGATTGAATCGACAGATGCACTTGTCCTTGGTACAGTGAGACAGTTGAAAAAACTCGCCAAGAAGCTTTACGCTCAGCCATTTGGATTAAAAACTTTCGGACAAGCCCTTAGTCAATTACTTGAGAATATAGAAGTTACTAGTGAACGGATTTTGGATTGCCGGGGGAAGTCATTAACCTTCGGACAAAGAACATTAGTAATGGGTATCCTTAATCTGACTCCTGATTCCTTTTCTGATGGAGGGAAATTTTTCAATGCAGAGGATGCTATAGCTCAAGCTGATCGTTTAGTAGCAGATGGGGCGGATATCCTGGATATTGGGGCGGAATCAACGAGACCAAGTTATAATGAAATAAGTGCA
>JAJZSC010000035.1 GCA_021849995.1 Bacillota bacterium
CTTTAATACCAGCAAGGGAATTAGCAGTTGCCATTCCTAAGTCGTTATGGCAATGCACACTTACGATTGCTTTATCGATATTCTTGACATTATTAATAATGAAATCTACTAGTTTCCCGAACTCCCACGGGTTAGCATAGCCTACTGTATCAGGGATATTAACCACCGTGGCACCGGCATGGATTACTTCCTCCATGACCCTGGCCAGAAACAACGGGTCGCTGCGAAAAGCATCTTCAGCATAAAACTCAACATCGCTCACATATTTCTTAGCGTATTTTACAGCGGAAACTGCCCGCTCTACAACTTGGTCAGGAGTTAGTTTTAGTTTTCTTTCCATGTGAACCGGTGAAACTCCGATCCCGGTGTGGATTCTGGGGGATTCAGCTTTGCGCAAAGCCTCGGCACAAAGATCTATATCCTGTTCGACCGCTCTAGTCAAGCCGCAAATTGTTACTCCTTTAATTTCCTTGGCCATCGTACGGACTGATTCCATATCCCCAGGCGAAGAAGCAGGAAAACCGGCTTCAATAATATCTACGCCCAGTTTAACAAGCTGGCGGCCGATCTCTAATTTTTCTCTTACGTTCAGGGTTATCCCTAAGGATTGCTCGCCATCTCTCAAGGTGGTGTCAAAAACATATAACTTGCGCATTTGTAAACTCCTCCTTAGAAATATAATAAACCCTTCGTCTCAGATTGAGACGAAGGGTTAGTTCGCGGTACCACTCAAATTAACAGCAGAAGCTGTCTTCTCGGCAGATACGGAAAAGATGACTAATCTATTAGTTAGTGCATAGCTTTAGTCAGTTTTCGATATCCCCTTCCTTTTAACGGTGGAAGTTCCGTCCGAGCTTACTTTTACAAGAATTTCAGTCGGCTACTCAAGGGAGAGTTCCAGCTTATCCCATTACTGCCTTTCACCAGCCGGCAGCTCTCTAAAATGGAAACGTGAACTGTACTATTCCCTCTCATCGTCATTTTCGCTATTTTTATTATTGTGACATTGCTGAATGTTATTGTCAAGAGTAAACTCTCATTTATATTAAAAATAGAGTGGTAAGAAAGACCAGGTATCTTAATTCAACATATGGAAAACCTATAATCGGATAAATCGAAAGGAGGGTTTTCTATATGTTATGTGCAGAAGTATCACTTTACCCACAAAAAACAAATCAAGCCAGTCAGATCATTGATAATGCCATTAATAAGTTATCTCAACAACAAGTGAATTATAAGGTCGGTTCTTTAAGTACCCATATAGATGGAAGCGATGAACAAGTTTGGAATGGACTGAAAACCATCTTCGAAGAAGCCAAAAACTCCGGCGAAGTCAGTATGGTTCTCACTATTTCAAATTCAGCCCATTAATTCGTTTTACGAATAAAAAACTAAGGGACTGACACCGAATGTTTACTCGGTCAGTCCTCTTTTTTGGTATTTCAGTTGCCTAGAGGGGATCACAGGTTGGTTTAATCTCATCAAGAAGAAGCCTTGCAATTAAAGCGCGACCCCCTAGGAATTGATACTCTTCCTTTACTTGTTCCTTTATTACCGTTAACGTAGACATATTTACTCTTGAAATTTGCAATATCTCCACCTCCTGTTTATAATTTTCGAGCTGATAATTTTAATTTCCTGCCGCATTGAAACTTAATATTACAGAAATTATAAACAGAGATAATCTCTCAAATAACTACTTAGAAAACCCCTTCCTAAAAATAAAAAAAGAGGTTATTTCCTCTCTCTTGCAACATTCTCTCAATTTTTACTCCGTCAACACCCACCTTAACCCATAGCCATAAGGGTAGGTGGTATATATGACATTGTATCAACTCTTAAGCTTTCACAGGATTTAAAGTTTTCTCATAAGCAGCGATCATGGATTTGCATCTAGTAAATACTTCTAATGATCCTATAAATAGAGTAGCGATAATAACAAATATTAACATCTAACTCCCTCCTCTCTATTTTATTTGAAGGAAAACGTTTTCCTTGATTTCTATTATACTCCTGTACATAACAATGTCAATGTTTCCCATCATAATAAATCTATTAAGTTAATTATAATAATTGTAAATAATCAGATTATAGCAAATACAGAATAGCACTCTCATTTAGTAAGGTATTAAGTCCGGCCCCTGAGAATCTAATAGTCATCTTAACTATTTTCCCCAAATCTTTTTCAGACGATAGATTTTTCGTCTTAGCATGAAGTTTAAGAATTTCTAATCTTTCACTTAAATCAGGATGGGAAATAGCCAGTTGTTTATCAAATCTTCCAGGATGGATTAATGCATCATCACTTAATTTTTATTTTCCTGCCATTGTAGCGCACTCGAGTAAATTAAAGTTAGATAGTGGGAAATAAAGAGCATTTACTTGCTTTGATTTAAGCATTGTGCGGCCAAACTATCCACTCTCAAAAGATTTGATTAAATGACATAGAAAGAGAGTGTCCCATTTTGCTGGTGGAACACTCTCCAAGGTTCTTTACCACTCTATTCCGACATAAGTCTTTTTTCACCCGTAAGCTCTTGAATAGGTTTGATATCCTGCGTAACCTCCATGGTACCTAAATACTCACCTTTTTCATTCCTCACTGCAAAATACCTAATATAAACATATTTACCTCCCATTTTAATCCAGAAATCTTCATGATCTTTCTTACCTGATTTGAAATCCTCAACAATCTTTTCAACTATATGAACACTCGCGGGTGGGTGACAGTTTTCTACTTTTCTTCCGATAATGGTCTTGGGTCGTACAAATATCCGTTCTTTTCCTTGTGAGAAATATTTAACTGCTCCATCCTTGTCCACATAGGTTATATCTATGGGCAGAGTATTAAACATTGCATTTATTTCTTCCGGCAACAGGATCCCGGCATCAAATGTCACATACCCGTCATTTGAAGGCTGTTCCCCTTCAGCTTTGACTTTTCCTTCAACATTTACTCGAACTGGCTTCCAGTTAGCTTTAGGCTCAGTAAGACAGTAACCAATCTCCCCACTTTCTTCAGCCATTTTAAGCCATTCGTCCTCAGCCAATGTCTCCAGCACCATAGGGAAGAGGATGTTTTCCTCTTTAAATATCATTTCAATAACTCTATTTGCTGCCTCATTTGCTTTCTCTATCACTTGTTCTTTCTCACCGGTATAACTGGAAAGGAGTTTTCGAGCATCTTTTATGGAAGCTCTTATCTCATCATCAACACCCCACATAACTTTTGGCGGAGCGGTTATTCCGTATTTTTCCATAAAGGGAAATAACAGATTTTCCTTCCGTGAATAATGCTTATCGATTTCCCACAAAAGGTTAAAGTCCTCCAGCAATGTATTAATGCTATCCTGGCTATTAGTGTTTATGAAATTTTCGATATGGGGTTTTATTCTGTCGTTTACCAACTTTTCGAGTTCCCTGTTCTCAAGTTTAAAGGTATGAACAGGGTGTCCCGGCGCTTCTTCAGGTTTTTGAGGTCTATGAATTTCTTCTATCGAACCTTTAAACACTGCAGCATGTACATCACAAAGCCTTTGAATTTCGGCTACAGGCATACCATCCATGATAAGTGCTTGCTCCATTTCAGATATTTCACTAGGTGAAATCCCTTCTATGAGCTTTTCAAAACGTGACTTGATCTCTTCTACACTTTTGCCATTATGCAATTCTGTGATAAGCTCTTTCAAAACTTTTTGCCGATACTCACGGTTATTGATAATTTCACTCATATTTTTCACTCCGATCCTTTAATATCGTACCCGTTTGCTTGAAATACTTCTTTTATTTTATCCAGACTTATATTCTTCATTGCAGCTCCTTTAGGTATTGTCATAAAACGCCCTGCGGTGTTTAACATTCCCGGATTTGTAATGTTCTCAAATCCTAATTCTTTCATAATACTAATGACCTCAGGATCTTCTTGGCAGATCGCATAAAGAGTTTTTGACAAGTCCAGTATTTTTCTCATATTCATCACCTTCCTTTAATAAATCTGTACTTCTAAATTATGTACTTCTTTGATTTTTAAACCTTTGTAAGTCTAACTTCTAATTTCTTAACTCTAACCTCTAATTTCTAATCTCTAGAATATTACAGATTTCTTGACGATTCAAAGTGAAGACCCTCACTTATATAAATGCGCTGTTCCTTTATTCTGGGTAAATTATACACAAGGTGGAAAAATAATACTGTGATCAAATTCATACTACATGTATGAAGTGATAAAGTAATAACCATATCCGAGGTTACTAAAAAGCATACAGTAAAAAACTACTACGATTATAAGTATCACAGTAGCGGGAAGAAGTTACAAAAGTTGAAGGATGCTTGGCAAAAAATAGTAGGACTTTGGTAAGAATTATTTTGAGTGATAATTAGCTCATGAAAAACTAAGAGGAACTGAGCAGCTGAAAATTCTTAGTTCTGCTCATTGTCTGAATGCCGTTCATATCTTTCAATAAATGGTTGAATAGCTACAGTTACAATGAGACCTAAATATGCTGAAACAAAGCCAAATGAGATTAGAGAAGCACCTGCCTCTACACTGATTGAAAATGAATTGTATGCTAGACGCACCCCTAGTCCACACCAGAACCCTTGACAGAAAGGGCAGCCAAGTAGTTTCCTGAAAAAATATCCCTTTCGCTTAAGGGACTCCCTGATACCTTTAAATAAGACAAAATCAAACAGAAAAAATCGTAAGCTCAAAGCCAAAAGCAGTTGAAAAATCATTCTATATCACCTGAAAAGAAGTCCACCTTTGAGAACATTGCGGGCTCCTCCTTTCCCAATTTAGCGGTTATACTACTTTATGCGATTTTCAGTTAACCTGTTAAAACAGTGCTAATCAAAAGCCCCGTTTGACCTTGACAAACGGGGCTTTTAATTAGCTGACGAATTTTCATCATGTTTTAACTTTAGAGTAACCAAGCAACCGGCTGTACCATATCATAAAGTACAAGTGTGTAAGGATGGGAGATAACAAAGAGAATAAAAAAGATAAGAAAAAGCATCAACACAGTGTAGATTACCAGACTTATAAACCGGATCTTACAAGTAAGAAAAAAGATAAAAATAAAGAACACCTTCCTAATGATAAAAAGAACCTTAAGGATGATTTGAAAAAGTACTTTGAACAAAAAATATCAACGCAATGATAAGAAGTAGCCCTTAATGTAAAACCTGCTTAAGATTAACCAGCCATTCCATAACTTCCGGTTCTCTGGTGATTAGACTGCCGCAGTTGACGTCGATGTAATCTGCCCCGGCCTCATCCTGTTTCCTGGCTATCTCTTTAATATATTCACTGTCTTGAGCCTCAACTGCTGCGTTTATGGCCTTACGGCTGGTATTAATCAATTCACCGACTATTAACATTACATAACATCCTTTCTTCTTTTTAATTTGTACTTCCTATAAACAGGACAACATCTACTATTTTAGCTATTCTTTACTGCCGCAATTTCATCATCTTTGTTACCGTGTTTAATAATTTCTCCAGATAGTCTAAAGAGTTATTCACCTCTACATATTTTAGTAACTCTAATCAAGTACGGATTTCGCTTCTCGTTATCTTACTTAAAAACTAATCCAGAATAAAATGACCAAACTCTCCTGTGAAACTGAAATGAGATTAAACTTATCTTTAAATACTATGAAGATATAGGCCAGTCTAAGACAAACTGGCCTATGTCTATTTCTCCAGAAACAGACTTTCCTTCAAGTTATTAAATTCCAATTGCCTTAAGTGCTTAACGACCTTTAACTGGCCCAAACTCTCTGGCTTTTTTTGCTATATACTCAATTCTTGAGAATTCTGCATCAGGTGGTGTGGTGTCTGCGATACTTAAAATCATATGGTCTCCGGCACCTATTGCTTCAAACATACCATTTATATGGGCTTCAAACTCGTAATCACTCATTGTATTCTCAAGTACTGAAATAGAGGGAATACCTCCCCAGATCGTTATCTTGTCACCAAATACGTCCCTAACTTCTTTTAGAGATAAAGACGAATTTGTTGAGAAGAGCAAGAAGCTACCTAAAAACGGTGAGACTTCTTGCTCTTTCTCATTTCTTCTACTACCAGGCCAGGCTCTTCATAATAATATTATGGCCTAGCGCAAAACCACCGCAATAACCCGAGGCCTGTATAGCGCAAAGATTTACAGTCAGAATGATCTGATTGGTTTCATAGTCTTAAGAGTGATATATATCACATATTTGTTGTGATAAAGACCGTAGTCAAGAATTTTGTCCATAATCTAAAGTGTATTTGCGAGGGAAAAATCAAAGGCAGGAGGGTTATTTATTTGATTCCAACAAAAAAATCTATCTTACCTCAAATTTTGGTCTTAATCCTTATTCTCTCATTTACCGGTTTAATCTTTGGTGGTTATAGTATTTACAAAGAAAAGCCTCCCATGCCACAGGTCGTGTCAAGTAATGGCTCCAGCCTTTTTACAGAGGCTGATATTAAGGGTGGCCAGGCTGTTTTCTTGCGTTTTGGTCTTATGGATTATGGTTCCATCTATGGTCACGGAGGATACTTAGGTTCAGACTTTACCGCCGACTACCTGCACCGCATGGGTTTAGAAATTCAAAAGTACTACGCACAAGAAAAGTATGGTAAAAGCTATGACGTACTTAGTGACAGTGAAAAAGCTATTATCAATGACCTAATTAAGAAAGACATGAAGACTAACCGCTATGACCCTTCTACGAATACGCTAAAATTTACGGCAGCTCAAACAGCGGCCTACAAGGCATTATCCGATTATTATGCCAATTTGTTTAGCAAAGGGAGTGAACAACTAAGAATCCCCCAAAATTTAATACCAGATGAACCTGATAGTGCCAAAAGCGATTGGCATTCTGATAAAGCTTTAGCAAGGCAATTAAGTGATTATTTTGCCTGGACGGCCTGGACTTCAGCAGCTAACAGGCCTGGGTTAAGCTATTCCTATACCAATAATTGGCCCATGGATGACATTGTTGGCAACGAGCCTCCAAGTGGGGTAATGACCTGGAGCGTTGCAAGTATCGGAGCACTATTACTTGGACTTGGGATTATTCTCTTTCTCTACAAAAAATACAAGTTTGAGGCTGAAGAAACCGATCTCCTACACTTACCTAGGGTGGAAGACATAAATGTCACTCCCAGTCAAATTAAGACCGCTAAGTATTTTGTAATCGTGGCTGCCCTATTCCTCGTACAAGGTCTCATCGGAGCATTGACTGCTCACTATTTTGTAGAAGGAAAATTCTTTGGGATTCCGATCAACGAAATATTTCCTTACCAATTAACACGCGCTTGGCACATCCAAATTGCTATTTTCTGGATCGCAACAAGCTGGATCGGCGGCGGGATTTTCATTGCTCCGTTGGTCGGTGGCAAAGAACCGAAACACCAAGGCTTACTTGTTGATATCCTTTTTGCGGCGGTTGTGTTTATTGCGGTCGGAAGTCTTTTGGGCGAATTCTTCGGTGTCCACAATTTACTGGGAGACAAATGGTTCTTGTTTGGCAACCAAGGCTGGGAGTATCTTGAGTTGGGTCGAGTATGGCAGATCCTACTGGCAGCGGGGTTAGCAATTTGGCTCTTTATAGTTTATCGTGCTATCCGCTATCAGCTCAAACGGGAAGAAAGCGCCTCCAGTCTTACACATCTGCTGCTCTTTGCCTCGATTTCGATCCCCTTATTCTACGCCTCTGCTTTTATGATCAGCCCCGACACCTCCTTTGCGATTGCAGACTTCTGGCGCTGGTTTGTCGTTCATCTATGGGTAGAATCCTTCTTTGAATTCTTCGCAACCGTTTCTACCGCTTTTCTTTTGGTGAATTTAGGGTTAGTCACCAAAGAATCCGCGACCCGTGCTGTTTACTTTACCTTGATTTTAGTCTTTGGCGCAGGGCTTATAGGAATTGGACACCATTATTACTGGACAGGAGCCCCCGCGGGATGGTTAGCTGCCGGCGCCGTTTTCTCCGCGCTTGAAGTGATTCCTCTCACCCTCCTGGTCTTTGATGCAGTGTCGAATCATCTGATGCGCAATAAACTAGGCCTAAACTACCAATACCGCTCCGCAGTTCAATTCCTCATATCAGCTGCAGTTTGGAATTTTGTAGGGGCATGAGTTATAGGCTTCTTGATCAACCCACCCATCGTGTCCTACTACGAGCATGGGACTTACCTCACCGCAACCCATGGACACGCTGCTATGTTTGGAACCTATGGGATGCTGGCACTTGGGATTATGATCTTTTCCCTTAGAAGTATCGTGAAACCAGAAGCCTGGAATGAAAAGAGAATCAACCTTTCGTGTAAGTTATTAAATATTGGTTTGGTGCTAATGCTAGTCTTTAATTTATTGCCCGTAGGATTCCTTCAATTAAAAGCTTCCTTTGAACAAGGGACTTGGTTCGCCCGCAGCTTTGACTTTATAGGATCACCAATCATCCAACGTTTAACGTGGGCTAGAATGATTGGAGACATCATCTTCTTAACCGGCATAGCCCTGCTCCTATATGAAGTAGCTAGAATGTTCTTCAATCTCCGAAAGCCTGTGACGGTCCAGCCAAATAACGATGTGTCGTTACCTTCCTAGGAATCCAAGATAGATCCGGGATAAGATAATAGCAAAAGGCGCTTCCCGACAAGAGAAGCGCCTTTAGAGTTTAAGGTCCTCAGAATTTATTTCATCATTGTGCCTATTCAATCGCCAATCAGGCTCAGGCTTATAGTCTAATACCGGGAGCGCAAAATCGACTAAATACGATTTATATGGTTTCTTACTTTTCGTCTGATTCAATAATCGATTGACAAAAGTATATTATTTAGTTATACTTAGCAAGCTCGAAGTACTAGTGGATTTACTCAAACCTTCTCGATTGCCTAAGGCTATGGGAAGATTCTCTGAACTTCCCTTGTAGCGGGTAATATAATTGTGGAGGTTTTTTTATTATGAATGACAAAATTTTAAGTTGCAAAGACTGCGGTCGGGATTTCGAATTTACAGCTTCAGAACAAGCGTTCTACGCTGAAAAAGGTTTCACTAATGAGCCTGGCCGTTGCCCAGAGTGCCGTGCAGCCAAGAAACAGCAAGCTAGAAACAATGGCGGCGGTTATTCTCGTCAACAACGCGAAATGTTCCCAGCAGTTTGCGCTACTTGCGGAAAAGAAACTACAGTTCCTTTCCAACCGTCTGGTGATAAGCCAGTATATTGCCGTGATTGCTATCAACCCCGCACACGCAGCAATTGGTAATTAACTTGTAAGTAAAACCTTTCCTAGCTAAATGCTTGGAAAGGTTTTTTCTTACCTGTACTATCTTAACCATTAATCTAAGTTGAGTTTTTCCATCTCTATAATCCTGCTTACCTCAAGTATAAAAGAGCAAGAAGCACCCTAGGTTGGTATGCCCTTGCTCTTTCAACCTTTAACCTCCACCCACCGGAGGAAAGAGTGCTAACGTATCACCATCGACTAATTGGGAATGCTCGTTCGCATCACGACCGTTCACTAAACAAATAGCGACCTCTTCCGCGGCAATCCCCAGCGACTGGAGGATGTCTTTAACGCAGGTTTCTTCTGGTAACTCTCTAATCTCAACTTTGGGCCGCCCATCCCGGAAGGTAGCAAATAGCTTAATGGTTACGTGCATTTACGTTCCTCCTTATTAAGAGAACTTGAGACTTCGAAGGGGAGACCAACAGGTCCCCCACCTCAATTCCCTATTGGATTTGACCCATACATTAAGCTTTTTATATATGCTTTACATCCCTAAAGCGCTTATGCACTCCGGCGTTGGTACACCTTCTTTGTCCCAGCCACGGACAGAATAATATTCGGGCAGCAGTTCATCCAGGCGATGAACATGTCCTTTAGAGGGACCGTCCGGAATCGGATCTTCAAGAAAACGCTTGGGTAAGGTATCATCAGCTTTCGTGTATCCGACACGCAAGTTATGGAGACGTTCGTTGTTCCAAATCCGTTCACCACAGGCAAGGAGTTCCTCATCCGTGTATTTAAACCCAGTTATCTCGTTAACCAACCCGGTGTAGTCTGTTAATCCGAGTGCAAACGAGGAGAACAGACATAATCCGGTCGAATCAATAACGGCGGTAAGATCTTGGAAGATTTTAACCCAGGTCGCCTTTCCTTCCAAACTGAAGCGATCAAGTTTCTCAGGTAGCCCAAGAATCTCAGGTGAAATGACATAGCCCCGGACGTGACAGCCCCCACGATTACTGGTAGCGTACTGTAAGCCGTGTCCTTGAACGCCGCGCGGGTCATAAGCGGGGAGTTCCTGCTTTTTGACGCTCATGGAAAGTTCAGGAGCTCCATAGCTTTCTGCTAAGCGATAGGAACCCAGGGCCATTTTTGCACCGAGCCCTTCGCAATACGCTATTTTGCGGACCCACTCAACCATTCCTTTGGCATTTCCGAATTCTAATGGGATGCCAGCTAATTCTTCCGGCTTGATATAACCTCGTTGGAATAACTCCATCCCAGCGGCAATGGTTGCTCCGACTGAGATCGTATCCAAACCGAGTTTATTACAGAGATCATTGGCTTGATGGATTGCCTCATAATCGTGAATGCCACAGTTTGAGCCGAATACCCAAACAGTCTCATACTCTGGTCCACCACCTTCCCCTTCATCCCACTTACAATAACGACCGCAAGCAATCGGACAACGATAGCAGGGGTCTTTTTTTACGAGGTATTTTTCGGCCATGGTTTCTCCACTGATCATATCTGCATCTGGGTCATAGGCTTCTTGGAAGTTATTGACCGGGTAAACTCCGTTTTCGTTGATGATATTGACCAGTACGGCTGTTCCATAAGTCGGCAGTCCTTGGCCGGTGACGCCGTTCTCGCGGATTTTTTTAAGTACGTTCGAGAGAGCCACTTTCGTGCCCTCAGGGTTCGCATTTTCAACTTTTCCGGTTCCACGGACAATAATGCCTTTTACATTCTTCGATCCCATAACGGCGCCGACACCATTACGCCCAGCAGCTCGGTAGAGGTCATTCATTACAGCTGCCATAAGGGACAGGTTTTCACCGCCAGGACCGATCGTCAAAACTTTGGCTTGATCGTCTCCAAATTCTGCCTTTAGAATCGATGTGGTTTCATAGACATCTTTTCCCCACACATGCTCAGCATCTTTAATTTCAACTTTATCATCATAAATGGAGAGGTAAACCGGAGCATCAGCTTTACCTTCTAAGACCACCATGTCATAGCCGGCAAACTTTAACTGAGGACCCCAATACCCCCCGGAGTTTGATGCTGCTAAGGTGCCATTTAGCGGAGATTTCGTTACGACCATAAACCGACCCGATGTGGGAGTATTTGTTCCGGTCAGTGCACCTGCGGCAATAAACACTTTATTTTCTGGGGAAAAAGCATCAACATTTGCCGGAACCTCATCAGTAAACATTTTTCCTGCGAGCCCGCGTCCGCTTAAGTACTTTTTCGCAAGCTCCATGTTTAAAGCTTCAGTCTTAATGATCTTCTCTGACAGATTGATTCGTAAAATCTTTCCGGTATACCCACCCATTCGTTTTGCCTCCTCGTGCATTTTTTACTTTGTAGCTTTAAATAGTTTTCAATCATATAACTGCAAAAATCGTGCCAATTGTCACACATCGGTGGCTGCGCATTTCTAAGATATGACCTGACTCGCTTTGCCCTAACGAGATACAGTTTATGTAACACAACTGCTCCATTATGGAACATCCATTCAGGCTTGTGAAGGAATATTCAATTTACATAGTTGTTTCGTTGGTTTGGTTATGTTATTCTGGCAGTAATTCGGATACTTTTTAAACTATTCACATGGGATTAATGATTTGGGAGAAGGTTCATCATGAATATATATTGGCATAGGTTTCTCAAAGGTGAGCAGGTTGAAGCTGAGGTTCACCCTGTCATTTATCGTTCTTGGCAAAGAAGTATGAGCTATAATGTCAATCATTCTGTAATCTCCCAGAACCAAATTTTAACGGCCTCTCATTTACGTGAATTGCGCGATTCTCAGGAAGATTTAATCCGTGCGGCTGAACCGGTTTTACCTTATATCTTTCAATTGCTCCTCAGTGCCAATTACACCGTCTTACTCGGGGACAAGAATGGTTTCATTTTAGAAGCTCAAGGAGATGGTCCCTTTTTGAGCAAAGCTCAAAAGGTTCATCTGTCCCCCGGTGTGAATTGGCGTGAAGATATGAAAGGAACCAATGCGATCGGGACGGCGCTTTCAGAGAACATTCCTGTTACTGTGTCCGGTTGGGAACACTATGTAAAAGAAAATCATTTTTTATCGTGTTGGGCTGCCCCAATTCACGGATGTCAAGGCGAGACCATTGGGGTCCTCGATATTAGCGGAGAAACCGGAAATAGACAAGAACGTATTTTAGCAATTGCAATCATGGGCGCTAAAATGATCGAGCAAAACTTGCATTCAATCAATATTGAACGTCAACTTAAATTATCTCAACAAGGGGCAAAGTTGGCCATTGAACTTCTGCAGGAAGGATTTATCTCGATCGATAATCTCGGAGTGATTACCAATATCAGTCCGGTCGGTGCCGCTCTTCTCGGCCGCAAGCGTGAAGACATCATTGGAAAGCTGGTTGCCGAGGTATTTAGTACACCTAAGGGTTGGATGCTTAACAAGCAGGAATTAGATCTTCGTGTAAGAGTTTCATCGGGTAAGGAGATCACCTCCCGGCTAAGACGAGTAACTGACGATTCAGGGAAATCCCTAGGTGCAGTGGGAACTGTACAACTCAGTGATACGCAACTGGTCACCCCTACCCCTCTATGGATTGGCAGCAGCCCGAAGTCGCGTCAAATCTTAGAACGGGTTCAAAGGGCGGCTGCGACCCACTCTTCCATCCTCATCCAAGGAGAGAGTGGAACAGGTAAAGAAATTGTTGCCCGTATGATTCATGAATTGAGCCACCGAAAACAGGGTCCCTTTGTAGCCCTCAACTGTGCGGCGCTTCCGAGCTCGCTCTTGGAAAGTGAATTGTTCGGCTATGCCGACGGAGCGTTTACAGGAGCTCGCCGA
>JAJZSC010000036.1 GCA_021849995.1 Bacillota bacterium
GCGAGGACCTGAGAGTAGGCGGTGAGATTACGCCTGAAGATGAAGGTGGGGCCCGCCAACCTCATATTCATCCCGATATGGAAGAGGTCATCTTTGTTCTGGAAGGTAAGGGTAGAATCTGGGTCGAGGAACAAGAGGAAGACATTATAACCAATGATTTAATTGTTGTTCCTATGAAATTAAGACATAGAATTATTAACCCTGAAGGAACTTTAAAAATTTTGTGTTTCTTCCCTGCTGCTAAGGTAGGCATACCTTAGTTCAGAGTACACCCCAATGCCGCTATGCAGCACCATCCGAGAATGAGAATCAAGCGCAGCTTCAAGCGGAAGCGAACCGATTGGGCAGAGCGACGTAAGCGAGCGGGAGATGCGAAACGCTCCGAGAACCTAATAAGTTAACCGAACGATAGAAAAGAGGGATCATATGGCTGCCTATACGGTATTATCAACCTCTCCTACTTTTACTAAGTATTCAGCTTATTCTGCAAGACTGTTAGAAGAAAACGATTGTCGTTTAGTAATGATTTCGCCTAATGAAATAAGGCAAAGAGAAGATTTTAAAACAATCCTTGCTGAGGCTGATGCCTGGGTTGTTGGAATCAATAAAGTATATGCAGAAGATATGGACAGCGCCCCAAAGCTAAAACTAATTATTAAACACGGAACCGGTGTTGATAGCATAGATGTTAAAGCTGCTGCCGAAAGAGGGATTACAGTAGCCAACACTCCGGGTACAAATGCCAGTGCGGTCGCCGATCTAGCCTTTGGACTGATCCTTGCAAGCGCAAGGCAGATTGTTTCTGCAGATAAACGGACTCGCCAAGGCTTTTGGGGACCAATAATTGGTCAAGATGTTTTTGGTAAAACACTCGGGGTACTAGGTCTAGGGCAAATAGGTAGAGCACTCATCCAAAGGGCTAAGGGATTTGAAATGAACATACTGGGCTACGATGTGGTACATAATGCAGAATTTGAGATACAATATGGAGTTCAAGCGGCAAGCCTGGAAGCAGTTATAGCTAATTCCGATTATATAAGTGTACATTTGCCTCTGTTTGATAGCACGAGAAACATCCTAAGCCATAAGGAATTTGAATTGATGAAGTCTACGGCGTTCATAATTAACACAAGCCGTGGTGGAGTAGTTGATGAGCAGGCATTATACGAGGCATTAAGCAAGAACAAAATTGCAGGTGCAGCATTGGATGTGTTCAGTATTGAACCACCGGTTAAATCATCCTTCTTTGAACTGGATAATGTTATTGTGACACCACATATGGGAGCTTACACAGGAGGTACGATGGGAGCAATTAGTGACATAGTTTCCGAAAGTATAGTAAATGTCTTAAACGGAAAATCACCTCTATCAGAAGTAAAACCATAATTCATACTCCTAGTTGTAATAAGTCAGATAAGAAAATATTAGACAAAAGTTAAAAGGAGGAAGAAGCAATGAATGGAAAATGGTGGACAGAGAATTGGTGGGTTAGTGAATACAACTACCACGATGAAGTAAGGAAAGACTTTAACTTACCGGAAAAGGTAGAAATTCATGATGCAACTCTGCGGGATGGGGAGCAAACTCCGGGGGTAGTATTTTCAAAAGATGATAAGGTACGAATCGCAGAGCTGTTAGCAGAAATCGGTGTCGATCGAATTGAAGCAGGAATGCCCGCAGTATCTAAAGCTGATGCTGATGCGATTCTAGAGATTTCTAAGCGAAATTTAGGCCCCAAAATCATGGTTTTTTGCCGTGCCATGAAAGACGATGTTGATAGAGCAGTTGATTGTGGAGCAGATGGAATTGTGCTTGAAGCTCCAAGTAGTTATCCAAAGCTTAAATTCCAATTTGCTAATAAATGGACTGAAGAAACCTTGACTGAGGCAGTAATCACTACGATTAACTACGCCAAAGAAAAGGGACTATACGTAAACTATTTTCCGTTTGACACAACCAGAGCAGAACTTCCATTTCTAAAGCGTCTTTTGACAAACGTAACCTCCAATTCCAAGCCAGACTCTATTACAGTAGTTGACACAACCGGTTCGATAACACCAATGGCAATGCGTTATCTGGTAAGACAGGTCAAACGAGTAATCGATTTACCCTTAGAAGTACACACCCACAATGACTTAGGGCTGGGCACTGCAACTACGTTTGCTGCTGTAGAGGAAGGAGTTCAAGTCGTCCACAGTTGTGTGAACGGTCTTGGAGAGAGAACAGGTAATACTGCTCTTGAAGAAATCGCTTTAGGACTGAGAATTCTTTATGGCATAGATCTGCCTAAATTTGATTTCAGTAAACTCAGAGCTTTAACTCAGGAGCTTGAGAGCTTGTCAGGAAAGAAATTGGCTCAGAACAAACCGGTAGCAGGTTTATTACCATTTACCCGTGAGATTGGTTTAGGAATGAAGGTTCTTCAAGATTACCCATTGGCAATTTTCCCATTCTTACCTAGTTTTGTTGGTCAAGAGACGAAAATCGTTATGGGCAAAAAGAGCGGTAAAGAATCAGTCATTATGAAATTAGATGCTGCTGGTCTAACTGCAACTGACGAACAAATCCAGGCAATTGTTCAAGCCACCAAGGATGCTGGTGTTAATAAGCGCGGCTGGTTAGAAGATGACGAGTTCATCGAAGTAGCCAAGCAGGTATTAGGTGCATAAATAGGCAGATAAATGCTTATGCAAATTGGCGATAAGTAGCCGGATGTGCAGCTAATAAATAGCTGGTTAAGGATCAAATAAACAACCAGATAAGTGGCTAAGGACAAGGAGGACAGGTGTGGTTTTTAATCATAGGATCTTAGAAGTAAATCTAGATACTAACACTTGTAACCCTTATCTAATTGATTGTGAGTGGTCAAAACAGTTCATTGGGGGAAGAGGGCTAGGAATCAAACTATTGTGGGAGAGACTTCCGCAAAGGGTTGATCCCCTCTCCTCACAAGCGGAAATGTTTGTTCTAACTGGGCCACTTACTGCAGTGGCGCCAGGTGGAGCACATACATGTTTGGCCTTCAAATCCCCCCAAACTAACACTTTCAACTACTCAATTACAGGTGCTCAATGGGGTCCGGAATTAAGGGCTGCAGGTTTTGACGGGCTGATAATAACAGGAAAATCCGAAAAACCGGTCTATCTTTACATCAAGGATGGTTTAGCGGAATTTAGAGATGCCTCACACCTATGGGGGGTTACCTCCTTTCAAACGGAAACTGCTCTCAAAGCTGAGGTGGGAGATTCCTTAGCGAGGGTCCTCTGTATCGGACCTGCAGGTGAACAAATGATCCCTTATGCCTCAGTCCAGCAGGAGTTCTTCAGAGCAGCAGCCCGAGGTGGTGGTGGAGCTGTTTGGGGATCAAAAAACCTAAAAGCTATAGTGGTACGGGGAACGGGAGTAATTCCAGTTTATGATCCCGTGCGAACCATAACCCTTAGACGGGAGATGGAAAAGCTACTTATTGAAAGCCGTTCCTCGATAAGAAGATCCTACGATTTAATCCGTTGGGGTGGAAGTATGACGAACATGCCCCACTCTGATGAAGTAGATTTAAATGTAGCAAACTACCGCGAGGGGTATTGGGAAGAAGTTAACAAAATAGGTGGACTAGCCTATGAACGGTTGTGCCGAGCCAAGTCTAGAGGTTGTTATGGCTGCCCACTAGGTTGTATGGCACTCGGGGTTATTCGTGAAGGAGCTTATGAGGGTAACTTAGTTTGTCCCGATCTAGAGGCTACTGCTAACCTGGGTTCCGGTTTATTGGTTAATGATTTAAATTCAATGGTCTATTTGACCAGATGGGCAGATGAGCAAGGTTTTGATGCAACATCTCTAGGCAATGTTACCGGATTTGCAATCGAGTGTTATGAAAAAGGGCTTTTAACCAACATAGATTCAGATGGTCTAGCTTTAAAATGGGGTAATATAACCGGGATATTAGCCCTATGGGCTAAGATTCTTAAACGCGAAGGGATAGGGGAACTCTTTGCAAAGGGAGTAAAGAAGGCAGCCGATATTATTGGCCAAGGCTCACATCACTTCGCAATGCAAGTAAAGGGTAAGGAGTTTGCTTGTTTTACTCCCCAGGCATATCCAAGCCAAGGTTTACAGTACGCTGTTTCAGACAAAGGACCTGCCCATCATTTTGGGGGCAGAGCCGACCGTGCTCAGCAAAGAACTTGGGCAGACCTACTAACAGTTTGTACTTGGCAAAGACGAATGATCGAACCTAAAGTTTATTTAGAACTACTAAATGCTGTTACTGGGTGGGAAGTAGAAATATCTGACTGGGCTAAGGTTACTTCCCGAGTAATATTACTAGGACGGGCTTATAACATTCGTGAAGGAATGATTCCTTTACAGGATGACGTTCTTCCAGAACGAGTTCATACAGATAACCTAACTCAAGGACTTGAAGCAGGTAAGGTATACTCCCGCGAACAGTTTATGAAGGATAGGGAAAATTGGTATTTAGAGTATGGCTGCGATCCTGAGGGATATCCGACTACAGAAGCACTCCGCCAATGTAATCTGGAATTTGTTATCCCGGTAATGGACGACGTTGTTAGAACAGGACTCTGTGGAACACAAACTTCTGGAACTAAGGAGGAGAGCAAAAGTGCATAGTGAGCATTTTATTCAAACAGATGTGCTAGTAGTTGGTGGTGGTTCCGCTGGTACAATGGCGGCTCTTGAGGCTAAGAAACAAGGTGTAGACGTTGTACTAGTAGATAAAGCAGGTATCTATCGTAGTGGATGCGGAGCAGCAGGAAACGACCATTTTCTATCCGTGTTAGAGACAGGTCCAGACTGGGATACCCCTGAGGTTTTCCTTAAGTGGTATCAACGATTAACTCAAGGGCTAGTAGATACTAAAATTGCTGAAAATACCTTTCTTAAAAGAAGTAAGCAATTGACAGTTGAACTTGAAGAAATGGGAATTCCCATGAAAGAAGGGGAAGACGGAGGGTATATCCGGACAAGATCCTTCGCTCAACCAGGTGACTATTTTATTAACTTTGACGGGCGAGCTTTAAAGCCAAAAATTTCCAAGATAGCTGAGTCAGCTGGGGTAAAATTCATTACCAACGTGGCAGTCGTTGATTTACTTACAAACCAAGGCAAGGTTGTTGGCGCAGTAGGATTCCATATTAGAACAGGAGAGTTTTATATATTCCAGGCTAAAGCAGTCGTTTTAGCAACCGGAAATGCGACTAGAATGTACGAGAATCCCTCTGGACTTCCCTTTAATGCCTGGCACAGCCCTTATAACACTGGCTCAGCCCAGGCCATGGCCTTAAGGGCCGGAGCGGAAGTGAAGAATCCTGAGTTTGTAAATTATACAATCACACCTAAAAACTTCAGTGCCTCAGCGCTGAATGCAGTAGTCGGAATGGGCGGTTACCTTGTTAACGCTAAGGGTGAGCGTTATGTTTTCAAGTACCATGAAAAAGGGGAACAAGGTCCCCGTTGGGCAATGCCTTGGGGCACTTATTGGGAAGAGGTAGAAGGTAGGGGACCATGTTATTTTGATCTTCGTCATCTATCTGATAGTGCCAAGAAGCATCTAATTGAACACTTACTCCCAGTCGATAAAAATACCTTTATGGACTACTGTGAACAAAAAGGAATTGATCCTGGCACTGATTTAATGGAAGTTCAGATTAGTGAAGGTCAACACCCAGCTTTCTTAGGATCAGTTAGTGGAATCTTTGTCGATGAACATTGCCGAACAACAGTTCCTGGGCTCTACGCTGGAGGTGCCTGTGCTGTAGGAATCGGTAGTTTGGCAGGTTCGATGTGCTTCGGTCAAGCAGCAGGAGCAGAAGCTGGGGCCTACGCACAAGGTACCGAAATGTCTGAATTAGTACAGCCTCAAGTCGATGAATTAAGAGAGTTAACTTATGCTCCTATGAGTAGTCGTGGTGACTTTAACTATACCGAGGCTGAAAACAAATTACGGCAGATTATGAGCGACTACGTTAGTATCAGCCGAAATGAAGAAGGGCTTGCAGCTGGTTTATCTGAACTGAAAGCTCTTAAAAAACTCTTTGGACAGATTAAGGCTGAAAATGGTCACGATTTAATGAGAACACATGAACTACGAGATTTGCTCCTGATAAGCAAAGCAATTACTACCGGAGCCTTAGATCGTAAAGAAAGCCGCTTTGGATTATCTCATTATCGCCGCGACTTCCCAGAGACCAAAGAGGAGTGGCATAAGTCCACGCATCTGAGCCTGAAAGATGGGGTACTTAATATTAGGTACGTTGAACCTTACAACTAAGAACTATGAAACGTAACCGAATAGTAATAGAAAACATTACGCACGCCAAAAAAGTAATTTATTAATTATGAAGTTTTGGTACAACAAAAAAAGGTATGTGTCAAAGGACCAGAAAGGAGCGAACAGTAGTGCTTCCAATTCAGATTGACTATAAGCGTTGCAATGGATGCGGAATTTGTGAAAAAAATTGCCCAGGAGATCTAATCTATTCTGACGAAAAAACCGGTCTACCCTACATCAAATACCCAGATGAATGCTGGTTTTGTGGTGCCTGCCGAATCGATTGTCCCAAAAACTGTCTTGACATTAAGTTTCCCTTGACATCGCTATAACCTATCACATCACAATACCCTAACAATTTTCATGATCACTAAACCTTCGTTTATCATAACTATTACTTTGTGATTTTTGGAGAGGAGGTTTACCTTGTTAGAGGCATCACTTAGCGGACTTGCGGCCCTATTTACAGGCCAGGCGATGATCTTTATGTCTCTCGGAGTAGCCTTTGGGTTACTTATCGGATTTTTGCCTGGTTTAGGTGGCGTTGTTGCAATGGCTTTACTTTTACCGTTTACCTTTGGATTAGAGCCGGCTGCAGCTCTAGCCATGCTCCTTGGGGCCCACGTCGCAACAATCTTTGGCAGTTCAATCAGCGGGATCCTCTTTAATGTTCCTGGTGCGGCAAAAAGTGTATCAATCTGTTTCGATGGTTATCCAATGACTCAGAAAGGAGAAGGTGCCAGAGCCTTAGGGGCTGCAGCCATGGCATCCTTCTTAGGCGGTATATTTGGAGCGATTGCGTTGACTATCTCACTTCCTTTCATGAGAGCAATCATGATGTCACTTGGACCACCGGAATACTTTATGATGGCTCTCTGGGGATTAACAATCATTGCGATTTTCAGTGACGGTTCTGTACTAAAAGGGATAATCGCAGCTGGACTTGGTTTGCTAATAGCCTTTATCGGTATGGACCCAGTTACAGGTACACCTAGATATACCTTTGGCAGTCTCTTTTTACTCGATGGAATTGATTTCTCAGTAGCTGTTATTGGTTTATTCGCAATCTCTCAGATGATCAAGCTATATGTTAAAGGCGGATCAATAGTAGAACGGGAAATAAATATGGGACATAGTACAGTTTGGGATGGAGTAAAGGATGTATTCAAACACTGGCGTTTGGTTCTCTCATCAAGCGTTCTAGGCTTATTTATTGGGGCTTTACCAGGGGTTGGAGCTAGCATTGGCGGTGTTGCAGCTTACGGGCAGGCAGTCCAGACATCTAAAAATCCTGAGAAGTTCGGGACAGGTGCTGTAGAAGGAGTCATTGCCCCAGAAGCTACAAATGCAGCAAATGAAGGTGGAGGCTTGATTCCTACCTTGGGCTTCGGAGTTCCAGGTGGAGAAAGTATGACAATTCTACTCTCAGCCTTTGTAACCATGGGAATTCAACCCGGTAAAGAACTTATTACTAACAACCTTCACTTAGTTTTTACGATGGTATGGATTATTGTTATTGCTAATCTTTTAACAACTGGCTTCGGAATATTTACTGCTAAGAAGTTTGCAAAGCTTACTACACTTCCGGGGACTGTCCTGATTCCAGTAATTTTAGCGGTTTGTTTTGTTGGTGCGTATTCAGTTAAAGGCAGAATTGGGGATGTTGTTGTAGCAGCAGTGTTTGGTGTGATTGGGTATTTGCTTGAGAAGTATGACTACTCTAGAGCAGACATGGTCATCGGAATGGTATTAGGCTTGATGCTTGAGCGCTATATGCACATATCCTTAACTCTTCATGGAAAATTGTTCTTTGTGACCAGACCGGTCACCTTAGTAATGCTAATTTTCGTCCTTATTACTCTAGCCTACCCATTTATTCGTAAATGGAGATTATCCAGAAACGGTGGTGCGGTATGAGTAAAAAACTTGAAAACAACGTAGTCGCCCTTGTTCTTCTGGTTATTTTCATTGGCTTTCTGTACTTATCTTTTAACTATAGTGCAAAGGCCCGACTGGTTCCTGTTCCGATTGCTATCGCGTCAATTATCTTAATTATAATTCAACTTCTCATTCAAAATTTTGCAAAGAATTTTGATCTATCAGTTGATCCATCACAGCTATTCAAAGCTACCCAAAACGAAGCTGCTGTAACAAATCAAGAAGCAAGAAAAAATGTACAAGTGAAAAAACAAGGCGGTGGTAAGGAAACTACAGGGATTGGACTTGTGCTCCTATTCTTGGCAATGATTCTCCTAATCGGGATGATGCCAGCTATCTTCCTGTTTGTCCTAGGGTATTTTATTATCCTAGGACAAGAGAAATGGCTTAAGGCTTTAATCTACACCGCAATCTGTGAGGCAAGCATTTATTTCCTGTTCGTTACTATCTTAAATGTCCATATGTATGAAGGCCTAATTCTTAAAATGTTTCTAGGCTAAATCAATCTAATGGACAATGACAGGAGGTGGTAACTAACAATATTACTTACCTTAGATTTAGTCATAATTTGATTAAAAATTGGAGGAGATTAAATGTTTAAAAGAAAATCTGCCTTTGTAGCTATCTTGCTAGTACTTGTTCTGATCTTAGGTTCATTAACTGGCTGTGGAGCTAAACAAACTTCTAATGATAACAAACAACCAGCTGCCCAAGATAAGCCTTATTATGATGGAAAGACAATTACTCTCATTGTACCTAATAGTCCTGGAAAAGGAATGGACACCTATGCCCGGATGATCGTTCCTTACATCCAGAAGTACTCTGGTGCTAAGGATATTGTCGTTAAAAATCTCACCGGTGCTGGCGGTCTCGTCGGAACAAACACTCTATGGAGCAGTAAGCCAGATGGTCTAACAATTGCTTTTACCAGTATTCCAAGTTTAATGCTTGCCCAGATGTCTGGTAGTGATGGTGTAACCTTTGATGCTACTAAGTTTACTTACATCGGTCGTGCTTCAACCGAACCAAGAATTCTTACTGTTGGTGGCAAGTCCAGCATCAATAGTGCTGAAGATCTTACAAAACTAGGAAGAAATTTCAAATTCCCGACCCAAGGAACTGACGAAGATTTCTTTACCATGGCTACTTTAGCAAAAAGCTTAGGCTTCAAATTGAAAGCTATCACTGGTTACGAAGGGAATGCTGATACTGCTATGGCTGTAGTAAAAGGTGAGGGAGACGGTCATATCACTGCTATCATGGATGCAAAGACCATGATTAAAGAAGGGGATAAGAAGGCTATCCTTGTTGTTGGCATGGAGAGATCAAAAGAGTATCCAGATGTACCGAATGCTCTAGAAGTTATTAAGGATGAAAACGGAAAACAAATGATGCAAGGTATCGTTAACATGCTTGAAATGCATCGTAGCTTCTTCGGGCCTGCAAATATGGATGAAAATGCAACTAAAGCTCTTCGTGAAGCTGTTTGGAAAGCACTTAATGACCCTGAATTGATTCAGAAAGCCGAGAAAGCTGGTACTCCTATTACCCCAATGAAGGGTGAAGAAGTACAACAAAAAGTTGCTAAAGTTGTAGAAGCAAGCCAGCACTTAAGACCTGTACTTAAGGAAGCTGTCCAGTCAACAAAGTAAACTATAGGTGAATTGCTGCATTGGAGGAGGGTTCTCCCCCTCCTTCAGTCCCACAGGAGGTTATAACTATGGCACTGACTTTAATCGGAAAGAATCATCTTCCTGGAGCAGGTAAGACAATGCAGCTTATGACTTATAAGAACTACCTGTATGTAGGAAATATGGTTCCAGGCATAGGCATTCAAATCCTTGATGTGTCAAATCCAAAAGATCCAAGGTTAGTAGGCCAACTTCCTGCCTATAAAAATACTCTCTGTAGTAAGGTACAAATAGTTGATGATCTATTAATCGTAAACTTTGAGTGTCGTAACTGGGGAGAGCCGGAAAGAGTTGGATTTGCGGTCTATCATTTAAAAGACCCAAAAAAACCAACAGAATTAGCCTATTACCACATTGGCGGACAGGGCGTGCATCGGACCTGGTATAGCGGCAAGGAATCTTATGTATTTGTCACTGCAGTGCCGGAAGGGTTTCAAGATAGGATGCTTATGATATTCGATCTTAACGACCCTTCAAAACCTAAACAAGTTAGCCGCTGGTGGCTATCAGGTCAATGGTTAGCAGGAGGAGAGATGCCTTCCTGGTCAGAGGGGCAAAAGTACAAATTACATCATGCGGTTGTTGAAGGGAACCGCGCCTATTTGGGAATGTGGGATGCTGGTATGTACATACTTGATATTTCTAACATTACTAATCCTTCGGTAGTCAGTAGTATAAACTGGGGGCCGGAATTAGGTGGGCATACCCATACTGGTCTTCCATTACCTGATCGAAATCTATTAGTAGTTACAGATGAGTCTAAGGGCCTACCAGGGGAAGAACCTCCAAAATTTATGCGGATACTTGATATTAGTGATGATAAGAATCCAAAGGAGCTTTCCAAGTATTATGTAGTTGATGAAGATTACTCTCAATATGGTCCTCGATTCGGCCCTCATAACCTACATGAAAATCGTCTTGACTCCTTTATCAACGATAAGATTGTGTTCGTTACCTGGTTTGGTGGTGGTTTAAGGATTGTTGATATCAGTGATCCATATAAGCCAAAAGAGATTGATAAGTTCATACCAGCACCTGCGGACGGTATGCCGCCAACTCAAATGAATGATGTTTATGTTACAACAGATGGTTTGGTATATCTAACCGATCGGGCAGGCAGCGGAATTTATGTTGCGGAATGGGAGTAGGGGCCATGCCGATACAGTTACACATTCGTTATGATCTATGTACTGGCTGCCGGGCCTGTCAGATTAACTGTGCTCTTAAAAGAGAAGGTCAATTCTGGCTGGAATCTGCAGCAATTAAGGTTCGGCAGCTTGGACCGGGTCCAATAGATATTCCGATATTCTGTCATCAGTGTTCCGATCATCCTTGTGTTATAGCCTGCCCAACTAAGGCTTTGAGTAACGATGATAATGGAATTGTACAGGTTGACTCAGAGCTATGTTATCGAGGAAAAGGTATCAATTGTTTAAGATGTTTTAAAGCCTGTAAGGGTCAAACTATACACTTTCATCCAAAATCTAATCTACCTTTATTTTGTGATTTATGTAATGGAACTCCAGAGTGTGCTAAAGTTTGTGCGGCTGGCGCTTTGGCAGTTACAAACAATCTTAGTTTCGATGGTAAACATTACGCTGAGCCACCAGACAATATTGCTTCCGAACTGTGCTTACGACTGTATGGCAGGCGTAATGTCATTTAAAATTTTTACCATAAATCCCATGGTAATCCTAAATATAAAAAATTAAGAGGAGGAATTCAAATGAAACCAGTTGGAATTGCTGCGGTAGGTCTTGGAAGATGGGCTAATGTCTTAGCAGATGCGTACACAAGAAGTGAAAAAGTGAAACTCATCAGTTGTTTCTCAAGAACCCCTGAGAAGCGAGAAAAGTTTGCTGAAAGATACAATTGCGAATTTGATATTTCCTTAGAAGCTATGTTAGCTCGTGAAGATATTGAAATGATTATTGTTACTGTTCCTAACGATCAACATGCTGATGTTATTGAACAGTGTGCACGTGCTGGAAAGAACGTTTTTGTAGAGAAGCCAATCTCTGTAAGTGTTGAACATGCAAAGCGTATCGATGCAGTTGTAGAAGAGACAGGAATCAAATTCTTATGTGGACATAGCTCTCGCCGTTTAGGTGCTCTTCGTAAAATCAAGGAAATGATTGACTCTAAGGAGATCGGAGAAGTATCTGTTATTGAAGCAGTATTCTCAAATGAGCGCGGCTTAGAGCTTAAAAAGGGTAATTGGAGAGGAGATCCAGTCAAAACTCCAGCTGGTCCGTTAACTCAGTTAGGTATACATCAACTTGATAACCTTCAGTTCCTTCTTGGTCCAGTTAAAAAGGTATTCAATTTTGGTAAGCCAATGTACACCGAAGTTGATAACATCACTGTAAATACTACAGTACTTGAGTTCGAAAATGGTAAGCAAGCTTACCTTGGAACTAACTGGGCTTGTCCAGGAGTTTTCTCGATCAATGTATATGGAACTAAGGCTAATCTTTTCTATCAGCTTGATTTTAGCTGGTGGAGTAATTCTGATGTAACTGACGAACATTCAACCCTAATTAAGCGTGAATTTGCAACCATGACTGATGACCCAGATAACAGAATGCTCCGTGATGTAGCCGTTGAGTTCCCGGTAATCGATCACCTAAGAGTACAAGTAGAAGAAGTTGCTGATGCAATTCGCAACGACGGCACAACTGAGATCAGTGCTGAGGCATCCTTGATGAACCTCGCTGTAGTTTTAGCAGCTGTGAAATCTGCTCAAGAAGATCGTGTTGTAGCAATCCAAGAGATCATTGGCTAATTTTAATGAAATATTGAGGGGAACGAATTCGTTCCCCTCTAAAGATCGTTCCTTTTAGAGTAATTGGAAGGGGGTAAAGAATGTACCTGTACGAGTTTGAAGCAAAGAAAGTATTTCGGGATTACGGCATTCCCCTAGCAAATAGGGAACTTGTTTT
>JAJZSC010000037.1:0-461 GCA_021849995.1 Bacillota bacterium
ACTCATGGTCAGGAGAAGGAACAGATTTCTCAGTTGCAAAATCTTCCCCATGTGACTACGTTAACTTCAGTTATTAAAATCCAACTTCCATCCCTGGGGTTAGTTATCCAAGTATTAAGGAGCCCTGACCTCGCTGATATTGATAAATCTGGATGTATAAACCTTACGGAGAGTTTACTGCTTGGATGTGCCTTGGCGCTGGATGCTCTGGCAGGTGGATTGGGTGCTGGTCTCTCGGGCATGCCTCTATGGGTAATCCTGATAGTGGCTGCAACCCAACTTTTTATGATTAGCTTGGGCCAGACCTTAACCAATATCATCAAAGAGGGTTCCCTTACTAAAACAAAGTTCCTTCCCGGAGCACTTTTGATAATATTAGGGTTTGGAAAACTAATGTAAGACTTTATACAAAGCTCCGACTTGAATTTTCTTCTGACTTTACAGGGCGACATAAACATCTC
>JAJZSC010000037.1:471-12768 GCA_021849995.1 Bacillota bacterium
GTCCCAGGAGTTAGTTCTCCTAAGAACCAGCAAGAGCCTGCAACTTTATAAGTAGTTGCGGGCTCTAGTATTTAAGAGTGGCAATTAGTCTAAGACATCGATTCCTAGGCATTAAGTATCAAAAGTCTAAAAAATTCCACCCTAATAAATCCTTTGACTACAAAGTTTCACTCTACTAATCCTACAACTACAAAGTTCCACTAATAAGTTTCTCCTCTTATAAAGCTCGAAAATAATGTATAATTGATAAAAACCAATCTAAAGATTTCCATGAACTATAAATAGGAGAACTCAATATGCAGCAATTGATTGAGACAAGTGGCAACAATGGTGGAAACGTTGTTGCTGGCAAGCTTCTTGCCAACAAGATACCACCTCTAACTTTATCAGCTAACTTAAAAGGATAGGAATGGTTAAAAACAGTATAAAGTGGATAATATCATTAGGTAAATTTAGATCTTTTATTTATACTCCAAATACATGGTATAGGAGCATGGGCTTATGGATAATCATGAACAACACTATCACCAGGAATTAGAGTACCTGAAAAAAACACTGAAGTTTATTATCAAAGAACTTGATGAGCAATATGAGGACTTAGCAGAAAAAAAGGAAGAGTTAATTGCTTCGCGAAGGGATATGTGGGAAAATACTGTTCCCTTTTCGACGGACTTTGAGAGGCTTACAGAATTAAGTCAATTTCTTTCAGGAGTCAGCGATGAAGCCTTAAATTTTTCCATATCTTCGGATCGTATTAAGAAGTACAAACAGTTAATCGACTCACCGTATTTTGGCCGGTTTGATTTTAGAGAAGAAGCCTTAAACGTCAAAGAAGAGATTTATATAGGTCGCTACACCGTTATGGATAAGAAAACCCGTGATGTCTACGTGTATGATTGGCGCTCCCCCATAGCCAGCATCTACTACCGGTATGAATTAGGAGAAGCCGGCTATGACTCGCCAAATGGGAGGATAACTGGAGAAGTACTTTTAAAGAGGCAGTATAAAATTAAGAATTCCAGACTTGAGTACTTCTTTGACTGTAATGTTTTAATTACCGATGAAATCTTGCATGAAATATTAGGCCGTAATTCATCTCCCCACATGAAAAACATAGTTGAGACTATTCAAAAAGAGCAAGATATGATTATTCGGGATACCGAAAATGAAGTCTTAATCGTCCAAGGAGTCGCCGGAAGCGGTAAGACCTCGATTGCTCTGCACCGGATTGCTTTTCTCTTATATGAGGGATTATATTTAGGACTTCGTTCGAATAACATTATGATATTATCTCCAAACGATGTGTTTATTCACTATATTTCAAGCGTTCTTCCTGAACTTGGGGAAGAAAATGTGGTGCAAAAGACTTTTGATGATATTGCTTTACTCTTGTTAGAAGGCCGGTTTCACCCAGAGACCCGGGCTTCACAGCTTGAAAGAATCATTGGTTCCCAGGATCGTACTGAAAGCAAGTTAAGAAGGAAGTCTATTGAATTTAAGGGATCAAGAGAGTTCAGACAAATCCTCGACAGGTATTTAACATATTACGCCCAGAATATGATTCCCTTTAAGGATGTATCTTTCAACGGGATATTGTTGGAAACAAAACAGGATTTAAAAAATCGCTTCCTGGATAATGAAGTCGGGATCCCGATGAGCAAGCAGCTAAAACGAATCGAAAAGATGCTTTTTGAAAAAGTGCATCCCCTACAGAAAAAGAGGCTAAAAGAACTTGAACAGATTGTCGCCGAAATGGAAGGGCACGAACTGGAAATTAAGCCTTATAGCCGCTTGTTAGCCCTAAAAGAAGCAAAGGACTTCCGGGAAGAGCTTGAACAATTTACCGTAGTGGATTTTTGGGAAATGTATAATATCCTTTTCAGCGAACCGGAGCTTTTAATTAAACTTGCTGAAGGAATTGATCTCCCCAATAATATTGAGGAGATCATTACAACAACAAAGCACGAACTGGAAAATGGAAGACTGTCGTTCGAAGACTGTACTCCCCTGTTATATCTTAAACTCAAGGTTGAGGGAAGTAGGATATTTTCAGACATCAAGCATTTAGTAATTGATGAAGCACAAGATTATTATCCGCTGCAATACGAGATCTTGAAGCTTTTGTTCAAGGATGCTAATTATACAATTTTAGGAGATATTAACCAGACCATTGAAAAAAATGCTGATAGCTCACTCTATGAAGTTATCTCTAAGATCCTTGATAAACGTAAAACCGTGAAACTGACATTGCCTAAAGGGTATAGGTCAACCTATGAGATAAACTCCTTTAATCAGCACCTTTTAGGGATAGTTCAAGAGGAAAGTTCATTTGAACGTCATGGTCTAGAACCGAAAATAGAGCAAAAAAATTCAGCCCAGGCCATGGACCAGGCTATAATTCATGACATCCTTTCTTATACCGAACAAGGTTATGAAACCGTAGCAGTTATCTGCAAAACTCTTGAAGAAGCGGAAAACGTTTATACTAGGTTAAAGAATTTGATAAAAATAGAGCTCATTAGACCAGATGCTTGGAAACTTGAAAAAGGAGCCCTTGTCATTCCGGCTTATTTAGCCAAAGGTCTGGAATTTGATGTGGTGCTTGTTTATGGCGCAGATAAAGAAAAGTACTCAAGTGACTCAGATAGAAAACTTTTATATATTGCCTGTACCAGAGCACTTCACCAGTTGGCCATTTACTATACGGGTGAAAAGAGCCCTATTCTTGAAAAGGAGATCTAATTGAATGAATCAACAAGCACCAGCAACTCGGGTGTCTGCTGACAAAATCACTCTCTTGGATATCTTCCTTACATTTTTTATAATGGGCTTAACAGCTTTCGGATCTGCTCTGATAGCTGAAGCTAGGAAAAAAATTGTTGCCGGCAAAGGTTGGCTTACAGAGCAGGAATTTCTGAATGGGGTGGCTTTGGCGCAGTTTTTGCCCGGAGCCACGATGGTCACATTGACTGTTTTTATGGGCTACCGTATAAGGCAACTTAAAGGTGCTTTAGCGAGTTTCTCAGGGTTTATTTTGCCACCATTTTCTCTAATGGTGCTTCTCTCCTACATTTATTTTCGCTTTAGTGATGTTCCCTTTGTTAACACTTTGTTCCGGGGATTAGGTGCAGTGGTTGTGGCGTTATTTGCTAATGCCATACTTGATCTGGGCCAGTCCGTGGTCAAAAACTGGAAAGCTGTAGTATTGACAGGTATTTCTTTAATACTAGCTTATTTTAAAGGCAACATTTTTCTAAACCTTGCCTTAGCAGTAGGGCTAGGTCTTTCCCTATATATGCCTTGGAAAGAGAAAGCTAGCAAATTATCCGAGGTAAAAAACTATCATCTCTATAACAACAATGGGGAACCGAGCAAGTCGGTTCCCCATTGTTTGTAAAAGCTGTTGTCGTATAAAGTGATAGGAGACCACAATTAAATCGACCATCATTTTTGCCCTGAAAAATGAGTAATAGATTTAGTTTTCGATCGTATTTCCATCACTTTTTAACTTCGTACTCTTGCTCTGTTTCCTCTACTATCCTACGCAATTCGAGAATGACCTTCTCCGGCAGGGGATCTGGTTTGTAGTTTTCCAGAATAGAAATAGCCTCTGCATAAGCCCTTTCCGTAAAGTCTTTTCCCCCATCGTCTAGCCAATTTTCTCTCATTTTTCGGTCAATGATTTTACTCTGGGATTGTGTCCTCATGTGATTAAATGTATGATCCTCGGTTATGAAGTTGCCAGCGGTACCTACCTGCTTGACAATGTCCACAGCCAAAGTCTCGTCGGAAACACTAATCCCGCCCACCACTTTTTTGATCATTCTGGCCATTTCGTTATCCATTATCATTTGTGCGTAATCAAATGTGATACCGAGTTCCAGCATGCCCGCACCATAGATGAGATTAGCGCCTGCCAAAGCGGGTAATAAAGCAGTGAGAGTAAATTCATGCGTAGCTTGACCGTCCGGAATTTTACTGTCTACCTAACCACCGGCAACCCAACTTGGTAATAGATAGTATTGAGCTAGTTTTGCTACTGCCGAATTGATCATTGCCAATTCAGGTGAACCCACCGGAGCTGTGGCAAATCTTAAATCCATAATTGTAGTAGAGCTGCCATAAAGCACTGGGGCACCTTTACATGTTAACTGGCTTAAAACAACGCCTGCCAATACTTCCGCATTGTGCGTGACAAGAGTACCAGCTAAAGTAATCGGAGATGTCGCTCCGGCCATGGCCATGGAAAGAATGTTGACAGCTATACCGGCTCGTGCACCTTCTATAATAACCTCTGCACAATGATCTACAAGTTGAAGAGGGCTAGTAGGACAGACATTACAAGAGAAAATAGGACGCTCCCTTAGCTTATCTTCACCGCCAACGACTGCCGCTGCCATTTTAAGTACCTTTTTGAAGTTTCGCCCGCCTTCTACTCCAATAAACACGTGCTTAGAAGTATTTGCGAAAATGACCTCAGCATTATGAACCACAGCAGCCTTGGATGGTACATCATGTGGAGCTACCGGTCTTAAAACTGCATCCATTTCCTCCATAGCATCACAAAATCGAGTTATATTTGCAACATCTTTTTTTGTTGTTGACCTATACTCTTTGGTATAAGGGTCAATTATTGCAACTCCTTCCCCAAAGTTGATAAAGCCAACTCTTTTGCCATCTAAAACTATATCTTTCTTGGTGTTTCTAGCTGCTAGATAAACTGTACTTGGAGCCGAACGGATTGCGTCTTCTACCAAGTATTGTGGAATTTTTACGACACCGGTATTAACGTCAACTCGGGCTCCACCTTGGGCAAAGATTTCCAACGCCTCCTGGCATTGAACCTTAACCCCTGTATGTTCAAGAACCTCAATAGTTGCACAATGAATAGCATAAAGTTCGTCTTCCGAAAACATATTCAGTCCGAAACCTTCAACTTTGGAAACCCCAGCTTGAATTCCACTTCTCAATCTCTTCACCTCCATCAAATTACTGGGAAAACTTTAGATACTTAGAGAATCAACAATTTACAATTAATAACCACCCCCATTTAATCAAGGTAAGTGCGTGTGAGTTTATATGAGTATTATGGTTATATTGAAGATTTAAATTTGCTTACAAATGCTTGTAACTCTTTATCCAGTTCTTTATCGATTAATGAACTAGGAGCATTCCTCAAAATCTCTTTAAACTTCCTATTTCCTCGGATTAAAATATCTTCTGAACCAGCTTGCTGCCAGTCACCATAAGATTCCCAATCTGAAATACGAGGGGTCCAGAGATTACGGAACTGTTCAAAGGTACTCATATGAGTGAGGTAGTTGCCATCATGTCCTACTTCTTGAATAATATCTACAGCTAATGAAATTTCTGAGGTATCAATCCCTTTTGATACACGCATAACTCTACTAATCAATTCTTCATCAATAACGAACTTTTCATATGATGTGGCCATGATTGCATCTAAGACTCCTAAACACTGGACAGCCATATGGGCACCACTAAGCATTCCCATTAGTAAACTTTGCATGGTTTCATACCCTGCCTGATAATCTAACATTTTAGAATGCGTGATACCACACATGGTACGGGTAGGTAAATTATAATAATCTAACCCCATCTGCAAGTTTGCAGTATTAATTAACATGGCTTCCGGCGCGCCTGCTCCAAAACTGGCGGTTTTCATATAAGCAGCTGTCGATGCAGTAGCATATACAACCGGAGTTCCAGGATTTATTAACTGGACTAATACTAGTCCGGCTAAAATCTCAGTGTTTTGTAATAAGGCGGTTCCCAGTGGAGTAATCGGTGCACTAACTCCAGACATAAGACAAGGAGCCAGCAGTATAACCTGGTTGCGCTTCGCATATTCGATCATTGTTTCAAGGGTATCCGGTGCATAACCTAAAGGGCTTAAGGGATTCACCAGAACTGCGGCACAATGGTTATTCTGCAAATAACCTTCCTTGCCTATAGCAATCTCTACCATATCTAATTGTTCACGTGCTTGTTGAGTATTTCCACAAAAACCTATAATTGGCTTATCTGTGTTTTTTAAAACCTCATACATCATATAGAGATGTTTTTCAGCGACCTTAATATCGCTCGGGTCGACTGGTATCGTCCCAACTAGATGAATCACATCACTAGCTTGACAAAGCTTTTGGATATTAGCATAATCCTCTAACGTAGCCTCTCTGCGTCCTCGATCCAGATCCTGGATGTAAACTGGTCCGACGTTAGGCTGGATCAGAAACCCCTCGCCAACAGTTACGGAATGTTTCTCGTTTCTAGATTTCATTCTAAAAGTACTTGGAGCTGCGGCCAGAGCCTGATCCACTAATTCCCGTGGAATATAAACCGTTTTATTTTCAACCTTGGCTCCGTGCTTTTGGAATATCTTCAGCACTTCCTCGCTGTGGAACACCACGCCAGTCTCCCGTAGGATTTTTAATGACGTTTCATGAACTCTGTTGAAATCCTCCTTGGTTAATACTTCCAATCTGGTCTTTAGTGTCACGAAGCAGCCCCCTGTTCTATCTTAGATTATCGATATACTACTGCTAATTTGCAGTGTACAGCCAACATTTCTACTCTTCATAGATTCCTTTTCTATGAGCACTCAAGTAATTCATACAATAAGAGTCCTTCCCTAATAAGGCTTGGGAGCCAGCAATCGTTCCCATCATTCCTTTATCAGTGGGATTTAAGATATACCCGTCCATTCCTAAGGTCATAGTTTGAACAACAAATAACCGGTTTAATATTTTCCTATTTGGCAATCCGTAAGAAACATTACTTAATCCACACATAAAATGTACATCCGGATATTGTGCTTTAATAGCCTTAATAGTCTCTAAGACCTCCATTCCAGCCGTATCAACACTGCTAATCGGCTTGACAAGAGGATCGAAATACATGTCTTCATCCGGTACCCCGTTATTTTTAAGTTTTGTATACAAACTCTTAACTACCCGCAGGCGGTCATCTGCAGTTTCCGGCATTCCAGTATCATCCATACAGAGTGCCACAACTTTAGCTTTATATTTTAAAACTAAAGGCAAAACCGCTTCAAATCGTTCTCTTTCATCGTTAATTGAATTAATCATCGGTTGACCATATTTGCATAACGCCAGACCCGCCTCCAAGGCCTTAGGATTTGGGCTATCAATACATAATGGAACCTCTGCGACTTCCTGAATAGTGTTTACAAGCCATTCCATTGTTTCTACTTCATTAAAAACTCTGGTTCCGCAATTAACATCTAAGTAATCAGCTCCAGCTTCTACTTGTTCTAGAGCTATTTTTTTAATGTACTCAGCATCACTATTTTCTACTGCCTCGTTTATAGCCTTACGACTAGAATTAATAAGTTCACCAATAATTAACATTATTTTCCTCCATTCTAGCTAAATAACTTAGTCGCCATTTCTTTAGCGGCCATTGCATCGGCACAATAGCCATCTGCGCCGATTTGGTCTGCAAAGCTTTTATTAACAGGTGCGCCGCCGACAAGTATTTTGACTTGATCTCTTAATCCTTCTTCGTTAATTAGATCAATTGTCTCCTTCATATTTAACATCGTAGTAGTTAAAAGAGCTGACATACCAACTATTTTTGCATCGTGCTCTTTAATTGCAGCTACAAATTTAGCCGGTGCTACGTCTACTCCGAGATCTACTACATTAAATCCGCCACTTTCTAAGATCATAACTACGAGATTTTTTCCAATATCGTGGAGATCCCCGGCTACTGTCCCAATTATGATAGTTTTGGCAACAGATAAATCTTTGTCTGTAATAAGTGGTTTAACTATCTTCATTCCCTCAGATAAAGCCTTCGCAGACATCATTACTTCAGGCACGAACATTTCCCCAGCCTTAAATTTCGGGGAAACGATATCCATACCAGCAAGCAGTCCCTGAGAAATAATATCCATTGGGTCATCACCACTGTCTACAAATCTTTGTGTAAGATCTTTTACACTAACTGCATTGCCACGAAAAACTGCTTCGGCCAACTTTGCAAAATCACTCATTGCCAAAAACCCTCCTTTAGAGTTTATACTTAACTTAAATTTACAATTTTCGACTCAGATTCTTCATCTACCAGTGAATCTAATCTATGAATAAGCAAAGGATATTACCGTGAATAACACCCCCTAAGAAAAGTCAAATCAAATTGAAAGTCTGCTACATATGTCTTGATTAAATATATTGCAATTTAAGTGCCAACAAGTTTTTTGGGTTAAAAAATATATTTAAAGCCACTTATAAAGGTTTCTGTGCTTGTTCTTATATGGTCTAATCCGGAATAAGTCATAATTAAAGACTTAGCGTAAGTCACAATAACTTATACTAAGTCTAATTGATTCAGGCTACTAAAATAAAACCTTTTGCATATATGCCTTCAAATCCTTATCAAGTTCTGAGTCAATCATGGATTCAGGGGCGCTTTTTAGAATCTCCTTAAATTTTTTGTTTGCTCTTACTACCACATCCTCAGACCCAGCATCTTGCCATTCAATTTGCTTTTGGTTGGTCTAAATACTTACGAATTATTCTTGCAACTTTGCTCTGACTGATTTTCAGAGCATTTGCCACCTTATAGGAACTTTTCAATTCTTTATACAACTGAATTACTAACTCTTTCTCTGTCTCCTTTAAGGAGTTTCCCCACGGCAGTATTCTTTTGCTAAGCTTATGGACGTTTGATTGATTACTTTGGTTCTCTAGGATTTTTCTAGGCAAATGTTCAGCCAAGATAAATGTTTCAGATATTGTAACTACTAAGCGTTCGACTAGATGTTCCATTTCCCTTATATTGCCTGGCCATGCATAGTCAACTAAGATATCTAAACACTTATTATCAAACTGATGGAAGGTTTCGTGTTTTAAATTGTACTTATTTAAGAAATACCCTAGTAATGGAATAATATCATCCTGGATTTCTCTCAAAGGAGGAATTTCAATTTCAATTACGTTTAACCGATAATAAAGATCCTCTCGGAACTTTTTTTCTTTGACTAACTTTGTTAAATTTCGATTTGTAGCTGCAATTATTTTAATATCAATTTGTTTGTGTTCTTTAGCGCCAACCGGGATAAACCTTCGTTCTTGAATAAGCTCCAACAACTTAGCTTGAATTCCTAAAGAAATCTCTCCAATCTCATCTAAAAATAAAGTTCCACCCTTAGCTAGTTCAACTAGGCCGACCTTTCCACATTTATCCGCTCCGGTAAAAGCGCCACGACAGTAACCAAATAATTCTGATTCTAATAATTGCTCCGGAATAGTAGCACAGTTAAGGCTTATAAAAGGACCATTTTTTCGTTTGCCATTTTTATGTAGATTTTTGGCTAAAAAAGTTTTTCCTGTTCCGGATTCCCCAAGGATAAGAATTGTAGAATCTACAGAGGCCACCCTCTCCGCTAGCTCTAAACATGACTTCATTCTTTTACTACAAAATCTATAACTTTCGAAAGTGTTAGGGTCTTTTTCCTTGAGTTTTTTAACTTGATTTTTATATCGTTTTACTAAGTTCTTTGTTTCTTCTAAATTCCGTTTTAACTCTTGGATCTCCGTTATGTCACGACTATTCATTACAATAAAGTCTATTTCACCATCAACTGTAAGCACAGGAGTCGCTGTAACAACAAGTTTTCTGCCGGAATTTGTTTCCTGCTCGAGTGTAATTCTTTGTTTTTCACGAAAAACGACAGGAAGAATTACCGGAGAGTAATATCCTTCCTTTACAAGATGATATACTGATTTGCCTATCACCGAAGATGGCTTTAATCCATAATGCCTTTCAGAAGCTTCATTAACATAAATTACTATTCCTTGGCTGTTTACTACAAATATTTCATCAAAGGAGTTGTCTAAGATCTTTTTCAAATCATCCCAGCTTAATTTATTAGGGGATATATCATCCAAGCAAAACGCCCCTTTCAAGCGAAAGTCTAGTATTGAAAGAAAAATCTTTAGGCATGTAAGTGAGTGTAACTTAATTTTAAACGCCAATTTTTCCCTTTAAATGGCAATATAATTAATATTCTACATCTCTCTTTTATACTCCTTCCTTACATTTATGAATATTGTGATTATTCTAATATAAAACATCGTACAGATACAGTAAAATTAAGTAATAACGACTTTTATTTAAGTCTGGAAGACTTATCTAAGTATATAGTTTATCTTTTTATTATGATAAATCGTGATAGACAGACGTTGGTATAAAATTTGCAATAACTTGTTAGTGGATTTGATTACACAAACTTAACTATTAGATTGAACGGAGGTGAAATCATGCATAGTAATAGGAAAGCAATGTTTAGTATCACCTGGTATCAGCATTAGAAGCTGCCAGGACAAAAAAGGATAGGCAATGGTATTAAACGACTTTCCTTGTGAGTATTAAACTTAGAGCTTTTGACTCAGTGGAGTGGCTCGCTTCCAAGTATTCTCGAATCAAATAATTAGCAAGGGGGAGAAATATGGAAGAATCAAAAAAACAACAGCCTGGATATGCAAAAATAAATTTAGGTGTCTTCTGGGGTAGTGCAATTGTATGCTTATTATTCTATTTACCCATGGTGATTTTTCAAAAACAAGCACAAGCCATAATCGACAAGCTGATGTTTGTTATTACTCACAGTACGGACTGGTTATGGGAAATTGTAGTTTTTGGAGCACTAATTTTTTCGATGTGGTTAGCACTTGGTCCATATGGCAGGGTAAAATTAGGAGCTCCTGATGACAAACCGGAGTTTAAAACCTTTACTTGGATAGCCATGATGTTTTGTGGGGGTTCCGGTGCCGGCCTTGTATACTGGGCATTTATTGAACCGATTTTTTACCTGCAGGCACCGCCGTTTTGGATGCAACCCTTCTCAGCTCAAGCTGCGCAGTGGTCACTTTCCTATGGAATATTCCACTGGGGTTTTAGTGCGTGGGCAACTTTCGCCGTACCGGCTGTTGCATTTTCCTATATGTTTTACGTTAGAAAAAAACCATACCTGTATCCTAGTTATGCCTGTCGCGGAGTTTTAGGAAATTTAGTAGATGGATGGGTCGGTAGAGTAATTGATGCAGTCGTAATCATTGGCATGGTAGGAGGTATGGCAACCTCGCTAGGCTTTGTTATTCCAATGTTATCGAAGTTAACAGGTGACTATTTTGGCTTGGCTGATACAATTTTATTAAAAGTCATAGTTGCTGTCCTATTTTCCTGCATCTACGGTTACAGTTGCTACAAAGGTCTGTATTCAGGAATTGCCAAATTGGCTGATTATAATATGTATCTAACTTTTGTGTTATTGGGGTTTGTATTACTTGCAGGGCCGACTTTCTTCATGTTTTCTTTATTCTTTGATAATGTCGGAATGTTGCTCCAAAATTTCATTCGTATGAGTTTGTATACCGATCCAATCACGAAATCAGGTTTCCCACAGGATTGGACGGTTTTCTATTGGGCTTGGTGGCTTGCTTGGGCTATCTACGTTGCCCTTTTTGCCACGCGAATTTCCAAGGGACGTACTATCAGAGAGCTAGTCTTTAATATGGTATTCTCTGCAACGGCTGGATGTGCTCTAATGTATCTGGTCTTTGGAGGATATAATGTGGATCAGTTGCTAAATAAAGGTGTGGATCTTGCCAAAATATTAAAAGAATCCGGCGGTCCGGCAGTTATATCTCAGGTTCTCAGCTCATTGCCTTTTGGCGCTATAGTAGTACCGTTCTTTATTATAGTAATGGCGATTTCCCAGGCAACCGGTGTCGATGCTGCATCTTATACTATGGCAAATATGAGCTGTGTTGAGATACGTGAAGGACAGGAACCTCCTAAGTGGTCCAGAATTTTCTGGTCGTTTATAATTTTCTTTGCTACAGTTGGATTGCTTTTGGTAGGTGGAATGAAGGTAGTACAGTTATCATCAGTCTTAACAAGTGTACCGGTTCTCTTCCTCCTTGTCATTCTGGCTATTTCCACGCTAAAATGGTTGAAGGAAGATTTCGGAAACAAAATCGAATCTAAAATATTAACTATAGATTATCAAGATTTCGAGAAAAGTGAACCTGTAATTGTAAAAGACGTTACAAATACTTCAAATGTATAGTAAAATCTATAAACGCTAGTCTTTATTGGCTAAAACTAAGCACATATTAAATCAGAGTTAGAAGACAGGTGATGGTGAACCTGGAAAAGCGTTCACATCACCTGCTTTTTCTTAGCGTGAGTATCATCGGTAACAAGGATGTCAGATCTTCATCACCATATCATCACTCATGGTAAACC
>JAJZSC010000038.1 GCA_021849995.1 Bacillota bacterium
GAAAAAGGGCGGGGCCATGGCCTCTTCACATGTAGGTGGATTAAGTGGCGCCTTTATACCCGTTTCCGAAGATGCCGGGATGGTTTATGCAGTAGAAACTGGAGCGTTAAGTATTGAGAAGTTAGAAGCAATGACCTGTGTCTGTTCAGTTGGTTTAGATATGATTGCCATACCTGGAGACGTTGAAGCAGAAACGATTGCCGGTATCATAGCAGACGAAGCAGCAATTGGGATGATAAATAAAAAAACGACCGCTGTCCGGGTTATCCCTGCTATCGGTAAAAAGGCCGGGGATCGGGTCGAGTTCGGAGGACTTTTGGGCGGGGCACCTGTTATCAAAGTTAATCCTTTCTCATCTCGGCAATTCGTCCGGCGTGGGGGAAGGATCCCGGCACCGATTACGAGTTTGTCAAATTAGGCGCTCGACTAAATCGATTCTGCAAAAATTTCGACCTACAGGATCGGCATGTCAACTAGTGCAATAACTTCATTATGGTAAAACAAAAAACACATGTGAATTCCTCTTTGAAATCGGGTGGAAAACACATGCGTTTTTTATGTAAAAAGGTTTATGAATGTTAAATATTAAGACACACTTTCTTGTTCAGAACTTTTTATTGAAAGAGTATGAGCCTTTTTTTCAGGTGGTTTGGACAAGGACAGTATCACACCTGAAATAACCAGGATAAAGCCCATCCAGTGATAAGAGGCTAAAGACTCACCCAGGATAATTATACTTAAGGTAATACTAAAAACATATTGCATGTTATTAAATATTGCCGCCTGACCGCTTCCGATCTTATCTATCCCATAAAGGTTAAGGAAAAATGCCAAACCCGCAGCGAAAATACCCATATAGAGTACTACCAGCCACTGTGATAATGAAAGGTGCCACTCAAACGATCCGTGCTGCCAAACACCCATAGGAACAAGTATAATGATGCTAAAAACAAGAACATAAACACTAGTTACTAGCGAAGAGAACTTTTTCATAATATTTTGACCTATGAGATTATATAACCCAACTGAAAGAACATTTATAAACAGAATCATCTCACCTAGACCCAATTTAAATGAAAATAGATGTGTAAGCGAACCCTGAGTGAACACAACTAAAAGTCCCATGAAGGAAGTAATCAGCCCAATGGTTTGTAATTTTGTGAGTCTAACCTTATAAAAAATAAACAACAGTATATTAGTTACTGCTGGACAGGTCGCAAAAATTATGGATGCGTTTGTCCCAGTAGTATGTTGTAATCCTAACAACAAGGTATTGTAAGGTAAGATAACGCCAAGGATGGCTATGATAAGCAGTTGTAGTAATTCACTTTTATTTGGTTTAGGTGCCTTTTTAATTTGTGCCCATGCCAGAGGTAAAAGAACACCAAGGCCAAGTATAGCGCGGATCGCTGATAAGGTAAAGGGTGGCATTTGGTCAGCCATAAGTCTTCCAGCTATCACATTTCCACCATACATAAGCGAAGAGATAAGCAAGAATAAATATGCTCTAATAAAAACATTTCTGTTATTATGTTTCATCGGTTGCATTTAAAGACGCCTCATATTATTAAAACTTTAGGAATATATCTATGTAGTCTATTATACACCTTTTAGCTCTTTTACGGGCATGGAAAATTTTCGTCAATCGAAATAACTTTCACGGCTCCATCTGCACCAAAGCTCATTTGCATATCCTGGTTTTAATAGAAATTGATGCATAATATGCCTTGTCAACTAGAATAGTTAAATAATGGATAAAATTAAGCTATTTACAATATTATTAAAGAGTGGTATACTGTGTTATTAAATCGATGAATATTCTTATTAAATTTTTTATCGATACTTTAAAACAATCTTAAGTGAAAGGGGTGATTTCAATGAATCAAGAGAAAAAAATTATTGAAGCAATACTAAAATCGGTAGGTCTTGAGACACTTCAAAGACCAAATCCAATTTCAAAAGAGAAGGCTTAATTTCTAAACTATGTAGCTTACTGGATAGCATACGTTAATTTAATCCTGGGTTTCGAGCGAAAGAAAGGGTGTAAGTATTAGCTATGTTAGATAACTCAGAAAGTGAACAATCATAAAAGCGGGTTCCTTAATCAAATTGATGTAAGGAGCTCGCTTTTGTGTTTGGGTAAGTTCTTTCTTTTTTGTAACGTGGGCCAACGGTTTCCATGCCTTTGGCGGTACGCCACTGTGTAGCGCACGGAATACCGATAACAATTCCGCGAGCACCATAACGAAGTCCTTCGGTAGTAATTGGTCGGGCTGTTTCGATATCTAGCACTGCAATTAGGTCGGGAGTAGTTGCAAGTATTTTACTATCGGTCATAGCAACCAGGTGTTCATTTTGAAAATTAAGAGTTAATAATTGTCACAGTTGTAACTGTTAAAATGCCGACCGCCTGAGCGATTCACTTTGCTTAACCAGCAGTAAAGTATATCGTTCAGGCGGTTTTTAGTTTCTTCTTCAAAATCTTTTCAGGCAAAAGTGGATGGAGAAATACTGGCTACATCTTAAACCGTATACTATAAAGGAAACGAGGTAATGCTTGTGTAAGGAAGGGTATAAGTGAAGTATACAGTATAATTCAGATATTTCAACAAAAACAGATTGAATTCATATCAGAACTTTTATATAATACATTTAAATTAAATCTAGAACCAGTGTCTCTCATATAGAAACAGAAGGAGATCGATGATGACACTTAAAACTCTCGATAATGCTTTAGAAATCCTAAAAAATTTCACCTATGCACAGCCCGCTTGGGGGGTAAGAGAGCTTGCCAAGAAATTGAACATCAGTCACTCCATCGTCTATCGAGTCCTCGCCACCTTTGAGGAACACGGTTTTCTTGTACAAAATGAGGAAACCCAAAAGTATGAATTGGGAATCAAGTTTTGGGAATATGGGCTGATTGTTAAGGACAAGCTTAAGATTTCCGACCTCATTTTCCCGGCTATGGAGACTTTGGCAGCGGAAACAGAAGAGTCTATCTTTCTGACCTGGCTTGATGGCTTAGAGGGAATCTGTCTGGAAATTGTGGAGAGTTCCCAAAAGGTCAAATTCGCCGTATCGATCGGCAGCAGGACTCCCTTGTATGCAGGAGCCTCTAACAAAGTGATAATGGCTTACCTACCTCCTGACAAACAGGAAGAAATCATTCAACATGGCCTTCAAGAATACACTACCCAAACGATTATTAATCCAGACGTGCTACGGCGTAATTTAGAGGAGGTTAGGCGGCAAGGGTGGTGTTATTCAGTTGGGGAATATTCAGAGGAAGTTATCGGGATTGCTGTTCCCCTGTTTACCGGTAAGGGACATATTGCCGGTTCCTTGACTGTGGCAGCACCGGAATATCGCTTCCCGAAAAGTAAAGTAAAGGAGGTGTCAGATCAACTACGCTTAAGAGCGAGAGAAGTGCAGTCATCTCTTAATACAATTCTTTAAACGTAAAAGGATTTAAACTAACTAATAAGAAGGAGGAGAATTTATGGCGAAATATGAAACAGAACGGCATCCTTTGGCTTTACGGCCTTCAACAGCTATCTTTAATATTATTATCTCAGTGTTAGGTGCCGTAATAGGGTTGCAATTAATTGTCAGTTTGGGTATTACTGCCAACACCTCGATTATTGGTGCTCTTCTGGCCATGGTGATTGCGAGAATTCCTGTGGGTGTCTTCAATAAGTATCGATCCTTGCATGAGCAGAACCTTGTGCAAACGGCGATTTCTGCGGCAACCTTCGGTGCTGCTAATAGTTTGATGATACCGATCGGAATTCCTTTTGTCATGGGTACACCTGAACTTGTAATACCCATGCTTATTGGTGCAGCATTGGCGATGGTGGCCGATGCCACAATTTTGTACAAGCTGTTTGATTCTAAAATTTTCCCTGCTAAATCGACATGGCCTCCTGGTATTGCTACAGCTGAAGCGCTTTATGCCGGTGACCAAGGAGGAAAACGGGCGGGGCTTCTAGGTATCGGTACCGTTCTGGGTCTTATTGGATCTTACCTTGGGATTTCTATGTCTGCATTTGGGGTAGCCTTTATCGGTAACATTTGGGCACTAACTATGTTTGGTGTAGGTTTGTTGCTGCGAGGCTATTCTAAACCGATATTCGGGTTTGACATTAACACTCTCTACGTCCCTCATGGCTTCATGATCGGGGCTGGAATCGTTGCCCTGGTTCAAGTGATTATCGTCATGAGGAAAAAGCAAAATTCAGAGAGCTTAAACAAGCAAGATGAAGAGCTATTTGCTGGCCTCACCCGATCTGAAAAAGACATCTCGCAGGGATTTGGTTACGGTTTTCTGGCCTATCTCGCGATTGCTCTTGTTATTGCTCTAAGCGCTGGCATCATAACGAAAATGTCTTTAGGTATGTTAGTTATTTACTTGCTTTTCGCCGCTTTTGCTGCATTTGTACATGAGATCATTGTAGGAATCTCAGCTATGCACTCTGGTTGGTTCCCAGCCTTTGCCGTAGCTCTTATCACCTTGATCATTGGCATGCTAATAGGCTTCCCGCCTGTTGCCTTAGCTTTGATGGTTGGTTTCAGTGCAGCTACCGGTCCGGCATTTGCAGATATGGGGTATGACTTAAAGACTGGCTATATCTTGAGAGGAAAAGGCAGCGATTTAGCCTTTGAAAAAGAAGGCCGCAAACAACAATACCTCACCTCCATGCTTGGATTTATCGTAGCAATTTTCGTAGTGCTTGTGGCATATAAAGGGTATTTTGCGGCAAATCTCGTTCCACCGGTTGACCGTGTTTATGTTGCTACTATTAAGGCAGGGGCTTCCGCTGAAGTAGCTAAGAACCTGTTCTTGTGGGCTATTCCAGGAGCGATACTTCAGTTTGTTGGTGGTCCCAGCCGCCAAATGGGGATTTTATTTGCTACCGGCCTCTTAATCCTTAATCCGAAAGCCGGGTGGGCTGTAATAGTTGGTATCTTAATCCGTGCCGTGGTCTTGAAGATTAAAGGGGAAAGTGCCGAGTCCCCGATGAGCATCATGGCTGCCGGCTTTATCACAGGAGATGCTTTGTATAGCTTCTTTAACTCTGTGTTTAAAATGGGCTTCAAGAAATAATTAAGGGTTAGTTTAGTTTTAGTTGAGTCAGCGGCTTACCGGAGGGTAAGTCGCTGAACCTCTTGCACGGGTAACGCGTCTGGTAGCCGTTAGGTTGCAACCAGAAGTTTTACATGGATAGGGAGGGATTTTGGCCTTGGAGAAAATCCTTGATGCCTATATCGAACAACATTTTCGTTCGTTGGCTGAAGATTTGCAGGTATTTTTAAAGATCAGAAGTGTTTTGGAAGAAGAAAAAGTGAGCGCCGAGTTTCCTTTCGGGCCAGAGATAGATGAAGCATTGCGTTATGTGTTAAATAAGGGTCAGAATTTTGGCCTCAAGAGTAAGTACTTGGATGGTTTTGCCGGATATGTGGAAGCAGGCCAAGGCTCTGAAATGGTTGGAGTTTTTTGCCATGTTGATGTCGTTCCCGAAGGATCAGGCTGGACTGTAGATCCTTATGGCGGAGAAATTGTCGAGGGTAAGCTATACGGCCGGGGCTCTGTTGATAACAAAGGTCCGATCCTCGCTGTGCTATATGCTTTAAAGGCGATTCGGGATACTGGTTTACCTACCTCTAAACGAGTTAGATTAATTTTGGGAACCGATGAAGAGACAGCTGGACGCTGTATCAAGCACTATTTAGCTAAAGAAGAACCTCCTGTTTACGGTTTTTCGCCGGATGCGGAGTTCCCGATTATCTATGCGGAAAAAGGAATCCTCCGCTTTGAGATGAGTAAACCTTTTAGCCGAAGCGAGGAGCATACGAACTCTCTGCTTATGTTGCAGGGTGGAACCAAGGTCAATGTAGTCCCAGACTATGCTGAAGCAAAAATCTGCGGTTTGAGCCCTAAATACCTGCTAATCAAACTTAGAGAGCTAGGTTTAACAGAAAAAATCAAACTGGACGTTGACGGGGACGCGGTAGTCATCAAAGCAACAGGCATCTCGTCACACGCTTCCTATCCGGGGGATGGAGAAAATGCCATTCAATTATTGTTTCATTTTCTTGAGCATGTGGAATTTGGCTCCCCGGCGCAAAAACAGTTCTTAGCTCATTTGAACAATCAACTGAAAATGGAGACGGATGGGAGAACTCTCGGCCTGAGCTGTAATGACGAAGTTTCCGGAGCTTTAACCCTTAATTTGGGTGTTGCCGAGTTTACCCCAGAGCAAGGGCATCTAGTTTTTGATATACGGTACCCTGTGACTCTCGATGGGGAGGAAATTATCGAAAAACTGAAAGAGATCGCTCAGGAATGGGGGGCGGACTTCTCACTGAAACAACATAAATTGCCACTCTATGTTGAACCGGACCGGGAATTTATTAAAACTATCCAAAGAGTATATCAGGAAGTCACAGGAGATACTCCGAGGCTCATCTCCATCGGAGGAGGGACCTATTGCAGGTATGTCGAGAACACGGTTTCGTTTGGGCCTGTATTTCCTGGTCAAAAAGAGCTGGCCCATCAGAAAGATGAGCATCTCAGATTGGATGACCTGAAAAAGCTTGCCAAGATTTATGCTCAAACTATTTATGAGCTAATCACATAAACGAGAAAGGAGCACAAGAATTATGGAATTAAACATCGGGATTGAGACCAGAGACGAGTTCTTAGCCTGGGAACTGGCGAAAAGCGCAAGGAAACTGGTGGAACAGGTTATGCTGGTTAAGGAAGGGGAAGAGGTTGTTATCGTAGGAGATACCTCCTCTGACCGCAGGGTGATCGAGGAGGTTGCTAAGGCTGCTTATGCTGCAGGAGCTACTCCGACGGTGATTTGGTATGAGACCAGGCCGTCTGCTGTCATTGAACCGCCCAAAGTCCTTGCCGGAGCTATCAAAAATGCAGATGTCTGGATTGAATTTTCCTACGCTTACTTGCTACACACGGTTGCCTGGAGGGAAGCTTTGGAAGCGGGTTGCCGTTATATCTGCCTAACAGGGATGGATGTACTAATGATGGTGAACACGATTGGCAAGGTTAACTATCCAGTCATGCAGGAGTTAGGGGAAAAAATTCGCCAGTTAGTAGAAAAAGCAGATGAAGTCATCATCCAAAGCCCAGCTGGCACTAACCTCAAAGCTTATAATCGGGGCAGGAAGGTAAGGCAATCCGGCAAGCTGGCGGATACACCTGGTGAAGCCATCATGCTGGGCGGACAGGTTTCCTGGTGTCCTATCGAAGAAACAATCAATGGAAAACTCGTCTTTGACGGAGCTTTGTGGCCGCCTGCTGAAATTGGGCTCTTACGTTCTCCAGTAGAACTCACTCTGGAAAACGGGGTTGTGACCAAGGTTGAAGGGGGAGCAGAAGCTAAGGTATTTGAACGCTGGTTGGCAAGTTATAATGATCCAACGATGTATCACCTAGCTCATTATTCCATCGGCTTTAATCCCGGAGTAACCCGGCCAACAGGACGCATAGTGGAAGATGAGAGGGTGTTTGGCTGTATTGAAATGGGTCTAGGAAGCCAAGGCCCGCAAATTAAAGGCAAGACTTGGAAGAGTGCTGCCCATACGGATGGCATTGTCTTAAACACAACCATCATCCTGGACGGAGAAGTGATTGAAAAAGAAGGGAAATACATCCACCCAGAACTTGTTAAGCTCTGCCAAAAACTCGGAGTGAGCGGGTATTAATATTTGAAAGCTAGATCCTCGCATTAGGGTTTAATAATAAAAAACTTTTTTAATAAATTGGAAAGAGGCGGGAATAATGGAGAAAAAGTTTAAACTCGGACTCATCAGAGTGGTTACGATAACTGATGAACACCTGCTTAATCAACATGGCCGGTTACTCGAACAGTATTACCCTCAGTTTTCAGTGGAATCCCGGTGTATCGAAGATCAGCCGACGGGAATCCATGATGATGAAACAGAAGCTTTGGCGGTTCCCAAGATCATTAAACTGGTGAAAGAATGGCAAGATGTAGATGCCGTTGTGATAAGCTGCGCCGGAGATCCAGCGGTTCAAGAGTTAAGGGCAGAGTTAACCATTCCGGTTATTGGCGCCGGAGAAGCTACCGCCCTTCTTGCCCAAAACTACGGGAAAAAATTCGGGGTTTTAGGGATTACTGAAGATGTGCCCAGAGCCTATTCCAGGGCCTTCGGGGCTAACATCGTGGGGACGTGCAGGACGGAAGGTGTGTACTCTACTCTGGATCTGATGACTGAGAAAGGGAGAACAAGCGTTGTGCAGAAGGCACTCGAGCTCAAAGAGCTGGGTGCTGAAGTGATTGCCTTAGCTTGTACAGGAATGTCTACGATCGAGATAGCCAAAGAATTAGAGGATGTCTGCCAAATTCCTGTTATTGATCCGGTCATGGCTGAAGGGTTAGTAGCCTACTTCGAATGTCTAAGAACAGTGAGGAGTGAGTTCGTTGGCTAAGAGAGTGAAGCTGAATGAAGAGCTGCTAAAGTATGCTGTCATAGGAGGAACCATCTTGGGTGGCGGAGGTGGCGGGCCGATGGAGTCCGGCCTTGTCGCCGGGAAAATTGCTGTGGAATACAGCAGTCCCGAACTCGTGGATATTCACGAGGTAGCGGATGACACATTGATTGTTACAGCTTCTGCGGTAGGAGCCCCAGCTGCTCCTGACAAATACATCACGCCGAAGGATTATGTCCGAACCATCGAGATTTTAGAACAAAACACCGGTTTTAAAGTTGGGGGAATTATTACGAATGAGAATGGCGGTATGGCAACTGTGAACGGTTGGATCCAGGCCGCAGTTTTAGGAATTCCATTGATAGATGCTCCTTGCAACGGGCGGGCACACCCCACTGGAACGATGGGGAGCATGGGCTTAAACAACCTGTCGGATTATGTCTCTTATCAAGCCGCTGTCGGTGGAAATCCTGCTTTAGGACATTATCTGGAAGCCTTTTTTAAGGGAAGTATCGATAACACGGCTAAAATGGTGAGGCAAGCCTCCGTTGTGGCCGGAGGTTTGGTTGCCGTAGCCAGAAATCCGATTGCTGCCGCTTACGTGAAGAAAAACGGCGCTATAAATGGTGTCACTCATGCGATTGAGACTGGAAGGGCGCTTTACAAAGGCTTAGAGCGCTCTCCCCAGGATGCGATTCTGTCTGCCGTCGAGTTTCTCAAAGGCTCAGTGGTGGCGGAAGGGAAAATCGAGGAACTGGATCTCGTGACCACAGGCGGATTTGACGTGGGTAACGTCCGGATTAAGGATTATGAACTCACTTTCTGGAATGAGTATATGACTCTGGAGAAGGGAAAAGAAAGACTTGCTACGTTCACTGATCTTATTATGACACTTGATAAAGAAAGCGGCATGCCGGTCACAAGTGCTGAAATCAAACTTGGGCAGGAAATTGTCGTGATTGCTACCCACAGGGAAAACCTTAAACTTGGCAGCGGGATGCGGGACCGCAAGCTCATGGCAGAAGTCGAGCCAATTATTGGGAAAGAAGTCTTATCCTATATCTTCTAATTAAAAAAAACTTTGATTATTATTTTGAGCGCATCTTTATGACTAAAGCGATGCTATTTGACTTAAAGTAACTTATTGGTCTATTTTTAGAAAAATATGAGGTGATTTTAATATGTTATTGAAACAACTTATGGAAGTCTATGAACTGATCGATCGAGCTGATGCCAATGGCAACAGTCTGAAAGAGTTTTTAGAAAAAACCTATGACGCTAAAGATATCACGGTGAAGAAGATCACCGGCGATAAAGGGAGTACTGATTTCATTCGCATCCGAATCGCCGGAACCCGAGGAAAATTTAAGGGTGGAGATGCTCCGACGATTGGAATCTTAGGTCGGCTTGGGGGCCTTGGAGCACGGCCTGAAGTAATCGGGATGGTCTCTGATGCTGATGGGGCAGTGGTCGCTTTAAGCGTAGCTGCCAAGATCTTAGATATGCAACAAAAGGGTGACTATCTGGAGGGTGATGTCGTAGTTTGTACCCATATCTGCCCAGATGCGCCGACCCAGCCGCATAAACCGGTGCCTTTCATGGGCTCTCCGGTGGAGATGTCTGTGGTTAATCGGGAAGAGGTCAATGATGAATTGGATGCCATTCTTTCCTGTGATACAACCAAAGGAAACCGGATTATCAATACCCGCGGGTTTGCCATCTCTCCCACTGTTAAGGAAGGGTATATTCTTAAAGTCAGTGACGACCTCTTGGATATCATGCAAATCACCACAGGTCGCTTACCTTACGTCTTTGCTCTGAGCACTCAAGATATCACCCCCTATGGAAATGATCTGTACCATATTAACAGTATTTTGCAACCTGCTACGGCCACCAAAGCTCCAGTGGTTGGAGTAGCGGTCACGACGGAAGTTCCGGTTCCTGGCTCTGCTTCCGGTGCCAGCCATTTTTCAGATATGGAAGGGGCAGGAAGGTTTATGCTGGAAGTGGCCAAGGCTTATGGGCGTGGACAATGCCAATTCTATGATGAGCAAGAATTTGAGAAGATCTTTGCGAAGTACGGGTCAATGACTCACTTGCAAACCTTGGGGAAATAAGTCTATCAAACAAAGCAATTTTAGTACAAATAAATTGAACTGAAATTGTCAAAATTTCATTAGCTAGGCTAGGAGTAACTTGAAGGTTGCACCTAGTCCCTATTTACACAGAGGAGATGAAGGTATGAAAATGAAAATTGGGACGATAACAATCGGTCAGTCTCCGCGTGAAGATGTAGTAGGCGAGATGCGGGAAATCCTTGGGGAGAACATTGAAGTCTTGCAAGCGGGTGCCTTGGATGGTTTAACAAAGGAAGAGATCCTCGGATTTACTCCGAAGGATGATGATTTTGTATTAGTTTCCAAACTAAAAGATGGTTCTGATGTCAAGTTCGGAGAAAGTTACATTTTACCAAGACTACAGGACTGTGTGAAAAAGCTTGAGGGTGAGGGAGCAGAGCTCATCGTCTTTATCTGTACCGGCAAGTTCCCGGACATTTTTGAACCGAATGGCGTGCTACTATATCCTCAGACCATTCTACATGCCGTCGTACCCAAATTGACCTCTAGAGGAAAAATAGGGGTGATTAACCCGGATACCGATCAAATTCAACAGTGCCTGGACCTTTGGGGCAAAAGCGTGACAACGGTCGAAGCTGTCGCCGGTTCACCCTATAGGGATTTACAGGAGATTGTCGATGCCGCAAATGAACTAAATACACGTGACGTAGATGTCATTGTCATGGACTGTATCGGATATACCGTGGCGATGAAAAATCTAGTCAGGGAGATCACTGGGAAGCCTGTCATCCTGCCCCGCACCCTGGTTGCTAGGGTCATCAGGGAGATGCTTGACTAAACGAGGACAAGGTTTGAAGAAGATGGGGTGATGAAATTGAGTCTAGAAAAGGGCTGTCAAGTGGTCCTAAAAGATTGCCTGGATGTCAAACCCGGTGAAAAAGTGCTCATCGTCACGGATGACGCCAAGTTTAAAATTGGCAGTGCCCTTTATGAAGAAGCGAAAAGTCTGGGTGCTGAAGCTATACTTATGGTAATGGAGCCAAGAAAGGTAAGCGGGGAAGAACCTCCGGTACCCGTAGCCAAGGCGATGGAAGAGGCCGATGTAGTTATCTGCCCTACGGCGAGTTCTTTAACGCATACCAATGCTCGAATTAACGCAGTTAAACGTGGGGCCAGGATTGCCACCATGCCAGGAATCACAGAAGAGATGTTTGCCCAGGGGGCTATTACGGCAGATTACAAAGAGGTTGAAAATCTTACTCTTAAACTCACCGAGCTTCTGAGCCAAGCAGAGCATGTACGGATTGTCAAAGATGGCTTGACTTTGACCATGAGTCTTAAGGGTAGGAAGGGAATAGCGAGTACAGGGGTGTACAAGAGTCGAGGAATGTCTGGCAACCTTCCCTCCGGAGAAGCGTATATCGCCCCACTGGAAGGAACCGCTCACGGAGAGATGCTTATTGACGGAAGCATGGTCGGGGTCGGAAAATTGGCTGAACCCTTGTATGTTAAGATAGTTGATGGCAAACTGACGGAGATCAAGGGGAAAGATGCTGACAAACTGCAAATCCTCCTGGCTAATGAGAGAAATGCCAGCCTCGGCGAGTTGGGAATCGGCACGAACAAAAAAGCCATTTTATGCGGGATTATTCTCGAAGATGAGAAAGTGTACGGTACAGTCCATATCGCATTTGGCACGAACACTTCTTTCGGTGGCCAGGTAAAAGCTGATTGCCATATGGATGGAGTGATTCTTAAACCAGATGTCTATTTAGATGATGTGTTAATCATGAAACAAGGGAAATTTCTAGTCTGAGAGTGTTACGATATGCCTGGTGCCTCTTCAGGCATTCTAGTATGGGGTTAGTATGGTTAGTATGGTTGGTTTGGGTAATCGACTGTCAGAGGAGGGGAGCTAGGGAATGGAAAGACGGATTCAGGTAACCTTAACAGTATCCGAGGCTAAATGGTTAATTGCCAAAGGGATCGCCGTATTGCCGGAAGTAAGGAAAGCCTTACAGGGGGGTAAAATCTTCTTGAAAGGTGGTACTACAGTCTCTGCGAAAGAGGAGGAGCTGGCTGGAATACCCTTG
>JAJZSC010000039.1 GCA_021849995.1 Bacillota bacterium
GGAGGTAGCCCTGATCAGATATATACTCTCTGATGATAGTTTACAGGTAGTTCCTGAAAGAGATGCATTAAGGGCTAGATTGTTAAAAGGAATTCTACTAACTCTTTGCAGGGAAGACCTTGAAGTATAAAGATAGTAAGTATAGAAGGGAGAGGGAAACCAAGTGATTTGCCAAAACTGCAAACAACGAGAAGCAAATGTTCATTTGTTTAAAACCATCAACGGACAGACTCAGGAGCTTTATTTATGTGAACAGTGTGCAAAGCAGAGTCAAGAAGTGAATTTAGTTTTCCAACCTGGGGTTATACCTGACTTCTTGCAAGCACTTTTTGGCTTTAATCCCTCTAAGACTAATAATAAACCCCAAGAGGAAGCTTGTCCAAACTGCGGAATGACTTTTTCGCAAATTACCAGGGCGGGTAAACTTGGCTGCAGTTCCTGCTACGGGACATTTGAATCCCACCTGGGTCAGGCCTTAAGGCGGATACATGGCAGTGGGCAGCATGTTGGTAAGATTCCTGCGCGCAGAGGAACTGCCATAAGGAGTAAGCTGGAATTAAAAAAACTCAAAGAAAAGCTCCAGCTGCTTATAGCCCAAGAAAAGTTTGAAGATGCGGCAGTTGTCCGTGATCAAATAAAAGAGCTGGAAAGTCTGAAAAGTGCAGAGGGTACAGGGGGTGGGAGCAATGAGTCGTAGGGATTTGCTCTTACGGCATAGCGCCTGGATGCAGGGGAGTGACAGTTCCACAGTAGTTTTGAGCAGCAGGGTTCGATTAGCCCGGAATCTGGAAGAGGCTCCATTTCCACATGTGTTGTCCGCTGAAGATGCCATAAAACTTGAACAGATGTTAAGTGAAGTATTGTCGAAAGTTGACGTTGAGGGGCAGAAGCTAAGTTATCTTTCACTGCCTGAACTAACCTCGATTGAGAAACAAGTCCTATTAGAAAAACACTTGATCAGTCCGGCACTCATGGGCCATCAACAGGGGCGCGGTGTAGGCCTGATCCCGGATCACCGCGTAGCAGTGATGGTCAATGAAGAAGATCACCTGCGCCTTCAGGTATTGCTTCCTGGAGGAAATTTACGGGAAACTTATAAGCTGGCTACAGATCTTGATGATCAGTTGGAAAAAGAGTTGGATTTTGCCCACAGAGAAGCTCATGGGTATTTAACAGCTTGTCCTACCAATGTAGGGACTGGGATGAGGGCATCAGTTATGGTTCATCTGCCTGCCTTGGTGATCACGAATCAAGTTCAGCAAGTCTTAGGCGCACTTACCCAATTGGGACTTGCAGTTAGGGGTTTATATGGTGAAGGTTCCCAGGCTTACGGCCATATCTTCCAAGTATCAAACCAAATAACCCTAGGGAAAAGTGAAGAGGATATTATTACCCACATCGAGGCCGTAACAGGCCAAATTGTGGAGCACGAACTTCAGGCTAGACAAACACTTAATAAGCAAGCCCGGATCAGCTTGGAAGATAAAGTTTGGAGGGCTAGAGGGATATTGGCTAATGCCAGAATCCTAACCTCGGAAGAATTGATGCACCTTTTATCCGAGGACCGTTTAGGAATAGATCTGGAGATTCTACCCAAGCTCAAGACAAGTTTTACGACTTTGCTTGTGGATTCATTACCGGGCTGCCTGCAGTATATGCTTGATCAACAGTTGGATCCATCCGAGCGTGATGAGCAGCGGGCCCGATTTATACGAAATGCAATTACTTCATAGGAAGAAAGGGGTTTTTAAATTGGACGGACGGTTTACTGAAAAGGCTTTGAAAGTACTTGTTTTAGCTAAAGAAGAAGCTAAAAAGATGGGGCATAAAGTAGTAGGGACAGAACATCTTCTTTTGGGTCTGATTCTTGAAGGAGAGGGAATAGCTGCCAAGGCCTTAGTGGGCATAGGGGTAGAATTGGATAAAGTAAAAGCTCAAATTCAAGAGGTTGCTGGTGTCGGCCAACCAGTTGAAGGAGAAATAGGTTTTACCCCACGGGTTAAAAAGGTGCTGGAATTGGCAAATGAAGAGGCACGCCGGCAAGGTGTCACCTATGTAGGGACTGAGCATCTGCTTTTAGGACTTATCCTCGAAGGGGAGGGGATAGCTGCCCGAATCCTGGCTAATGTAGGTGTCAGCCCTGAGAAGATTTGGAAACAGGTAATCAAGTTATTAGGGGGCGAACCCGAGGAAGTGCAAATGCCTCAACCTGGAAGCGTACATGCTGGGAAAAACATGCCGCCTTCTAACACACCGACCCTAAACGAATTCGGGCGTGATCTTACTTTACAGGCTAAGGAAAGAAAGCTTGACCCTGTGGTTGGCCGGGAAAAAGAGATTGAAAGAGTTATTCAGGTCTTAAGCAGAAGGACCAAAAACAACCCTGTCTTAATCGGTGAGCCTGGTGTAGGTAAGACAGCTATTGCTGAAGGTCTGGCCCAGAGAATCGTAGATAATAAAGTACCTGAAATCTTGTTAAATAAGCGTGTTGTAACTTTGGACCTATCCGCGGTGGTAGCCGGCAGTAAATACCGGGGAGAATTTGAAGAGCGCCTGCGGAAGGTCATGGAAGAGATACGGGTAGCTGGCAACATTATTATCTTCATCGATGAACTCCATACCTTGATTGGAGCAGGGGCTGCAGAAGGGGCCATTGACGCGGCTAATATTTTAAAACCTGCTCTAGCACGGGGTGAGATCCAGTGTGTAGGTGCAACAACTATAGATGAGTATAGAAAGTATATTGAAAAAGACCCAGCTCTGGAGCGCAGATTCCAACCTATCAATGTCGGAGAACCTACTCCCGAAGAAGCTATTTCTATCTTGAGGGGCCTTAGAGACAGATATGAAGCCCATCACAGGACCAAAATTACTGATGAGGCAATTGAAGCTGCGGTACGTTTATCTGACAGGTATATAACCGACCGCTTCTTGCCGGATAAAGCAATCGATTTAATGGATGAGGCAGCCTCCCGGGTTAGGCTTGCCAGCTTTACAGCCCCTCCAGACCTTAAGTCTTTGGAAGCAGAAGTTGAGAAGCTGAAGAAAGAAAAAGAAGAGGCAGTCTTGACTCAGGAATTTGAAAAAGCTGCGAAGATAAGAGATGAAGAGCAAAAGTTAAGGGAACAACTCTCAGAACAAAGAACGATTTGGCAAAACAAGAGGGATACCGACAAGTCTGTAGTTACAGCAGAAGAGATCGCCCAAATCGTTTCCAGTTGGACAGGAATACCGGTTAAGAAGTTGGCAGAAGAAGAAACAGAACGCTTGTTAAAGCTGGAAAACATTTTACACCAGAGAGTTATCGGGCAGGATGAAGCAGTGACAGCCGTATCAAGAGCGGTTAGACGCGCGAGGGCAGGACTTAAGGATCCTAAACGCCCGATAGGCTCGTTCATTTTCTTGGGGCCGACCGGGGTTGGTAAGACAGAGCTAGCCAGGGCTCTCGCCGAAGCATTATTTGGAGATGAAGACGCATTGGTGCGCATAGACATGTCTGAGTATATGGAGAAGCATGCTGTTTCCCGTTTAGTCGGTGCCCCTCCTGGTTACATCGGACATGATGAGAGTGGCCAGCTAACTGAAGCTGTCAGGAGAAAACCCTACTCTGTTATATTGCTGGATGAAATAGAGAAAGCCCACCCTGAAGTATTTAACATTCTTCTACAGGTTTTAGAGGACGGGCGTCTTACCGATACAAAGGGTAAAACAGTAGATTTCCGGAATTCTGTAATCATTATGACATCTAATGTCGGCGCATCATTCCTTAGAAAAGAGGCTATGGGCTTCGCCGCCCTCCGGAATGAAGAAGCTGAATATAAAAACATGCGCTCAAATGTCATGGAACAGCTTAAAAAGACCTTTAGACCGGAATTTTTAAACAGGGTTGATGAGCTTGTTGTCTTCCATTCTCTACAGGCAGATGCCCTGCGGGAAGTAGCCGGGATTCTTATGAAGAGTGTTAATAAGAGACTGAAAGAGCAAGGATATGACTTACAAGTCGAGCAAAGTGCACTTGATTTGATCGCTAAAGAGGGAAATGACCCAACTTATGGAGCACGACCGTTAAGGAGAGCTATCCAAAGGTTGATTGAGGATAGTCTGTCTGAGAAGATCTTAGAGGGTGTATTTAAACCTGGTGACAATATCAAAGTTGAGGCTGAAGGAGAGCAGATGAGGTTTTCTAAGGATGTGGAGCAATTTGAGTAAGCGTAAAATAGCTTACGTTTGTCAGGAATGTGGGTATGACTCCTCCAAATGGCATGGAAAGTGTCCTGGTTGTGGTAGTTGGAATACCATGCATGAAGAAGTAATCAGCCTTGATAAGGGAGGGCAGAGGGGGCTTTCCTTAGGGATTTCTTCTGGAAATTCCCCTTTGCCGATTAACGAAGTCAAAGTACTGGAAACCGCCCGCTTTTTTACAGGGTCGGGCGAATTGGATAGGGTCTTGGGTAACGGAGTAATACCCGGTTCTTTGATCTTGATTGTGGGTGATCCTGGGATTGGGAAGTCAAGTCTGACCCTTCAAGTCTGTGCCCATGTGGCCTCAGGCGGTAAAAAGGTCTTATATGTGACCGGTGAGGAAAGTGCCCAACAGGTACGGTTAAGGGCTGAGCGGTTAGGTGCGCTCGAACCGGCTCTTTACGTATTAAGCGAGACTAATCTGGATCTAATCGAACAATTTATAGGGCAGTTAAAGCCAGACCTTTTAATCATTGACTCCATTCAAACCGTATTTAAACCTGAGATTCCGAGTGCACCTGGCAGCGTGAGTCAAGTTCGGGAAAGTGCTGCTCATCTCCTGAGAATTGCCAAAGGATCTGCTATTGCAACACTTTTAGTAGGGCATGTCACAAAAGAAGGATCCTTAGCAGGCCCGCGGGTGCTCGAACATATAGTAGATACAGTCCTCTACTTTGAAGGGGACAGAAATATCCAATTTAGAATCTTAAGAGCAGTCAAAAATAGATTCGGGAGTACCAATGAAATAGGACTATTCGAGATGCAGGGGAGAGGATTGATTGATGTCCCAGATGCCTCTAAACTTTTTTTGTCCGAAAGAGCAAAAAATGTATCTGGAAGTGTCATAATTCCTACGGTAGAAGGGACCAGGCCTGTGCTCGTAGAGTTGCAAGCCCTTGTCAGCAGTTCTCCTTATGTACCGCCACGTAGAACCGCAGATGGAGTAGATATCAAACGTGTTCAACTGATCTTGGCTGTATTAGAAAAACGGGCCGGTTTACACTTAGGGAATACTGATGTTTATGTAAAGGTAGCCGGAGGGATCACCCTTGATGAGCCAGCTATTGACCTTGGCTTAGCGGTTTCGCTGGCATCCAGTTTCAGAAATCATACAGCTGAGCCAAGTACAGTCGTTTTTGGTGAAGTAGGGTTAGGTGGAGAGGTACGTGCTGTCACCCAAGTAGAGCAACGAATTCGCGAAGCTGAGAAAATGGGCTTTAAGAAGATAATCTTGCCAAAAGGCAATCTGAAAAATTCCACTGTGGATACGCCGCTTGAACTAATCGGAGTGGAAACGGTGGGGCAGGGGTTGGAAGCAGCAATTGATGTTTGATATAGGGTGATAAATATAAATCCCGGAAGACTTAATGAGGTTCTTCCGGGATAAGCTTTTTAATTTTGCATACTTATCATGATATGCCTGATACAACTGGTTTCCTAGGAATTTTTAAAGAAAAAAGTTTGTATTGACAGAATTTCGGCTTAATGATAATCTAAACTCAGGTAAAGGGCAAACGTTTTCCGGAAAACGTTTTACGGAAAATGCAAGTCCATGTAATTAGAGGTTACTAAGCTTACCAGAAAGGAGGTTGGAATTTTACGATCATGGTCACCATTAAAGATGTAGCAAAGCATGCTAATGTGTCTATCTCTACTGTTTCCCGAGTGCTTAACGATAGTGACCATCCAGTAAATCCCGAGACAAAGAAGCGTATTCTTGAAGCTATAGAGGAGCTTGGATTCTATCCAAATGCAATGGCACGGAGTCTTCAACTAAACAAAACAAAAACGATTGGACTCTTAGTTCCTGATATAGCTAATCCGTACTACCCCGGTATTGTAAGAGGTGTGGAAGATGTTGCTCGCGAGCTGGGATATACTGTTATTCTTTGCAACGCCGACAGGTCGAGAGAGCGTACCCAGCAGTATTTAAGAGTTCTTAGGGAAAAGCGGGTAGATGGGATAATTTTTACTGGTGGCGGAGCTGTAGAAGATGCTGTACAGGGAGATTTTCTAGAAAGTAACAGTACTATAGCTACGGTTGTTATAGGGAAGCATCGTGCAAATTTACCCTCGGTTAGAGTTGATAATGTCCAGGCTTCTTGTGATGCTTGTGAACATTTAATTAAAAACGGTCACAAAAAGATTGTAACTATTACAGGGCCAGAAACTTCAACCACTGCCCAAGATCGACTAAAAGGATATCGCAAGGCCTTAAGTCAGTATGAACTGGTTCAGAGAACAGAATGGGTTATCAGGGGTGACTTCGAATTTGAAAGCGGCTACAGAGCAGTGGAGCAGCTTCTCAAAATTAGTTCAGGCGGGGTCACTGCAATACTTGCTCAAAATGATCTCATGGCAATCGGGGCAATTAAAGCACTCAATGATAAATCGATAAAGGTTCCGGAAGAGATTGCAGTAGTTGGTTTTGATGATATCCCAATCGCCTCATTCTACAATCCCAAATTATCAACGGTGGCAGTTCCTGTTTATCAACTGGGCAGCACTGCGATGAGAGTATTAATGCAACTTCTTAATGGCAAGGAAGTGCCTTCTGTAACTACATTAGAAACTAAAGTCGTCATCAGAGAATCTTCTTTTTAAAGAAAACACGGCATGCGCTGCGGTAGTCCCGGTGGGACTATCGGGCGAAAGCGGAAGCGGAAGCCGATGTGGCACTTATGCCACCAGAAATTACTTTCTGAATGGTATAAAGAAATCTTGGCTGGCGCTAAGCCTTAGGAGCAGGTGACTGGTCAAATGCAATGCCGTCCAGGCGCATTTGACACTCGACACATCGTATGTCGGCGCCATAGATGCAGTTATGCAGCCAGAAAGATATACTTTCTGATCTGCGAAAATAATTTGGAGGTGTTCACAGTGGCAAAACGTCATAATTTGTTAGAATGTGCATTTGTTGATGCCGCAGAATGGTTTAAAGAGACCGATACAGTAATCGTACCAGTAGGTAGCTGTGAAAAGCACGGCGCCCACGTTCCCCTCGGAACAGACAGCTTCACCACAATCAACGTAGCAGAGCGCGCTGCAAAAATCTGTAACGTACCTTACACCCCACTGATGCCTTTCGGATATTCACCACACCACATGGGAAGAGCAGGAGAAGGTTGCGGAACAATTACCCTTCGCGCAGATACTTATCGTGCAATGCTCTTAGATATCGCTCGCAGCTTAATCTATCATGGTGCTAACAAGATCGTATTCGTTACCCACCATGGTTCAAATACCAAACCAATTGACGAGCTTCTCCGCAAGATCCGCTTCGAATATGGCGCATTCGCAGCTTTCTACAAAACACCAACCGAGAGAGAGTGCGAAGTTGTTGCTGGAATCCTGGAAGGACCTCCGGAAGAGACTCCTGGCTGGCACGCCGGCGAAATGGAAACCGCTCAGATGATGGCACACGACATGAGCTTGGTTGACATGAGCCGTGCAGTAAATGACCGTGCCCATGCTCCTGAGTGGATGGGACCAGACTTCTCCAAGAAAGACGGTACAATCACAGTTAAGTTCCGTGGTTCTGAGAACATTTATGTACCAATGGAGCATCATGAGTATTCTGACCATGCAACAATTGGTAATCCATTCCGTGGAACACCTGAAAAAGGTATTGCCCTGTTCGAGAAAGAAGCAGAGCACTTGGCAGATTTCATCGAGCATGTCAAGAAGTTCCCATTCGTAGTAGAAAACCGCTACTGGGGAGACAGAGCATAATTAGCATTGCTTAATCAAACAGAGCTTAATGTAGCAATAGACAAATTGCCTTGCAAAAGAGCAAATCCTGGGCTTACAGCCCGGGCTTTGCACAGCGGGGTAGTGAGTCAATTTTTTTCGGCATATTATTTTCAGAATATTTGTCAATGGTTTAACTTTCTAATTAAACATAAGTATAAATTGATTCATTAAATTAGGAAAATTAAATGAATAAAGTCGAATTAGGAAATTCTATCTAAAAAATAAAACAAGCTTATATGTATATTGACAAAATGAGACAATGATGATAATCTATTTACAGAAGTTATGGAAAACGTTTTCCGGAAAACGTTTAACGGAAATCGATTTCCATAATATAAAAGAAGTAGCCATTGCTAAGGAATGATGTTCAGGCTACCCGGGAAGCTTGTGAACATATTACCAGCTAGTAAATGGCGGATCCTTAACAGAAAGATATACTTTCTGATCTGCGAAAATAATTTGGAGGTGTTCACAGTGGCAAAACGTCATAATTTGTTAGAATGTGCATTTGTTGATGCCGCAGAATGGTTTAAAGAGACCGATACAGTAATCGTACCAGTAGGTAGCTGTGAAAAGCACGGCGCCCACGTTCCCCTCGGAACAGACAGCTTCACCACAATCAACGTAGCAGAGCGCGCTGCAAAAATCTGTAACGTACCTTACACCCCACTGATGCCTTTCGGATATTCACCACACCACATGGGAAGAGCAGGAGAAGGTTGCGGAACAATTACCCTTCGCGCAGATACTTATCGTGCAATGCTCTTAGATATCGCTCGCAGCTTAATCTATCATGGTGCTAACAAGATCGTATTCGTTACCCACCATGGTTCAAATACCAAACCAATTGACGAGCTTCTCCGCAAGATCCGCTTCGAATATGGCGCATTCGCAGCTTTCTACAAAACACCAACCGAGAGAGAGTGCGAAGTTGTTGCTGGAATCCTGGAAGGACCTCCGGAAGAGACTCCTGGCTGGCACGCCGGCGAAATGGAAACCGCTCAGATGATGGCACACGACATGAGCTTGGTTGACATGAGCCGTGCAGTAAATGACCGTGCCCATGCTCCTGAGTGGATGGGACCAGACTTCTCCAAGAAAGACGGTACAATCACAGTTAAGTTCCGTGGTTCTGAGAACATTTATGTACCAATGGAGCATCATGAGTATTCTGACCATGCAACAATTGGTAATCCATTCCGTGGAACACCTGAAAAAGGTATTGCCCTGTTCGAGAAAGAAGCAGAGCACTTGGCAGATTTCATCGAGCATGTCAAGAAGTTCCCATTCGTAGTAGAAAACCGCTACTGGGGAGACAGAGCATAATTAGCATTGCTTAATCAAACAGAGCTTAATGTAGCAATAGACAAATTGCCTTGCAAAAGAGCAAATCCTGGGCTTACAGCCCGGGCTTTGCACAGCGGGGTAGGAGGATAAGTTTATGACACATTCTTGTGAAGCTGTAGCTAATCTTAGACAGGAATTGGTAGCTGTCAGCAAGAAAATATTTGATCGTTTTTTAACCTCTGGTACTAGTGGGAATATAAGCGCACGTGTACCGGGTAATCCAACTCAGGTGTTAATTAAAGCAAGTGGAACTTGTTTTGGTGATGTAACTCCTGAGGATTTTGTATTAGTAGACCTGGATGGCAATGTGCTTGAAGGGGACAAGGTTCCTTCCAAAGAGTATCGTTTTCATTTAGGGATATATAAAATAAGGCCTGAAGTAAATGCTGTAGTTCACGGGCACTCAGCGTACGCCACCGCTTATGCTACTGGAAAGAATGAAATGCCAATTGTTACTGCAGCCGCGGAAGCTGGGCTAAACAAGGTAGGAATTGTTGGCTTTGCTTGGCCTGGATCAACCGAACTAGCAGAGATGACCATTGCACCTTTCAATGATAAGTCACTCAAAGCAGTTGTTCTCCAAAAACATGGCTTTGTAACGGTGGGAGCGGATATTTACAAAGCTTTCTATTTGGGAGATGTTTTGGAGGACAATGCCAAAGTAGCATGTCTATTGAGCCAAATCTAAGAAGAATCATTTCCTATTAATAAGTTAGTTTGTGTTTTTTTTCTTTTTGTTTTCAGAATCTTCTGCAGACCGCTTACTGTTATATGACACTGTGGAATTAACTGGAATAATTGAGATTGAGAGACCTCCCAGTTAATAATGGCTAATGCCAAACGTGAATTAAAGGGGCTTGGGCACTTGCTTAGTAACGGAGGGTTTTAAGATGACAGCTAAGTCGATTGCAGTAATCGTAACGATTGATACGAAGGAAGCAGAAACATTCTTTTTACATGATTTTATCTCAAGTCATGGTTGGAACGCCATAGTCCTGGATGTAAGCACTCGTAACCCCCACTCTTTCGCAGCTGCTTTTCCCCGAGATCAAGTTTCTTTACGTGGAGGGGTACCTTTTCAGGAACTAGGGACTTTACGCCGGGATGAAATTATGCGAACAATGGGTCTTGGAGCGGCCAACATTTTGCAGGAGTTACATGCCAAAGGGGAACTAGGGGGAGTATTGGCCATAGGTGGCAATCAGGGAACTGCGATAGCAGCAATCGCTATGAGAGCCTTGCCCACTGGAGTTCCAAAGTTAATAGTTTCAACAGTAGCTTCTGGCAATGTTCGACCCTATGTCGAATATAAGGACATCACTATGATGTTTTCAGTGGCGGATTTGCTTGGAGGAGCTAACACTGTTAGCCGTACCATTCTGTCAAATGCAGCAGGAGCAGTAATGGGAATGGCCACATATGGACTGCCGATGAAAGCTGGAAATAAACCGGTCATTGCAACAACGGCCTTCGGCAATACAGATGCAGCCGTTTCAGCAGCTTCAAAAATACTTGTCGAACAAGGTTTTGAAGTAATCCCATTCCATGCCTCAGGAGCATGCGGTTCGGCTATGGAAGAGTTAATTGAAAACGGACTGATTCACGGTGTACTCGATTTAACTACTCATGAATTGATCGGAGAAGTTTTCGGTCTGGATATCTATACTCCGTTGCGTCCAAGATTGGAGGCAGCCGGGAAAAAAGGTATTCCTCAAGTAGTTGTACCGGGGGCCTTGGAATATTTCTGTTTTGGTCCTCCAGAGAGTATCCCGCCATCATTCAGGGGAAGAATGACGCACTACCATAATCCTTATAACACAAATGTAAAGGCAACTGCGGAGGAATTAACGGTAGTTGGCAGAGCTCTGGCCAAAAAATTAAATAAATCTCTTGGACCGGTAACCGTTTTAATACCGGCAAAAGGCTGGTCGGAAAATGGCAGGTTGGGCGGTTCACTTTATGACCCTGTGGTTGACGAAGCCTTAGTTAATGCGTTGGAGGCAGCTTTAAATCCCGAAATCAAACTTATAAAAATCGATGCTAACATTAACGATCCAATTTTTGCGGAAACTGCTGCCAAAACAATGCAGGAGCTTATGAAGCAGGTCTACAAAACATGTTAGGAGGATAAAATTATGAGTTACTCAATTCCAGAAACCATGAAAGCTCTCATTCTCCATGGGCCAAACGATGTAAGACTAACCACAAACAAACCAGTTCCAAAACCAGGACCTGGCGAGGTATTGGTTAAGGTCGAAGCATGTGGAATCTGCGGTACAGATGTAAAAATCATCACTAAAGGAATGCCGAAAATGCCTCCTTATGGTGAATTTACTTTTGGTCATGAGTGGGCAGGAACAGTAGTTGCTCTCGGTGATACAGTTGACGAATTCAAAATCGGTGACAGAGTTGCTATCGAAGCACATAAAGGCTGCGGACGTTGCCAGAACTGTATTGAAGGACGTTACACCAGCTGCTTGAATTACGCTAACATCGAAAAAGGGCACCGTACCTCCGGAATGACAGTGGATGGCGGATTTGCTGAATACGCTGTACACCACATCAATGCTTTATACAAGATTCCCGACAATGTTTCATTTGTAGAAGCAACCTACGTTACTACCCTTGGCTGCGCCTTTTGGGCTCTAGATATGAGTGGTGGTTTTATTGCAGGTGATTCCGTTTTGATAACCGGACCAGGACCAATTGGGCTTTCAGTCGTTCAGGCGGCTAAATCAGTTGGGGCTGAAAAGATCATTCTCGTAGGAACAAAGAATGACAGGCTGGAAATCGGCAAGAAACTAGGGGCTACTCATACTATTAATGTTAATGAAGTTGAGGATCCACTTGCCAAAGTTATGGAGATCACCGGTGGCCGTGGTTGCGAGAGAACCTATGAGTGTGCAGGAAATGATACATCATTTGATCTCTGTTTGAAGTCAACAATGCGCGGACACGTAATGACTTTAGTTTCCTTCTATAAGCAACCTGTTGTAGCAGCCCTTGATTATGCAGTGCTTAACGGTATCAGCATCATGACTGTACGCGGAGAAGGCAGAAACAACTGTAAACGTGCCCTATCTGTAATGGCACAAGGATTAATTGATACTAA
>JAJZSC010000040.1:0-9466 GCA_021849995.1 Bacillota bacterium
ACCTAGCCTCTGGCGTAGGCAGACGTCCAGACGCATTTATGCATCCTGAACTATACTTATAAGATACCAAAAAACTGGACTAAGTCTCTAACCCAGTCCAGTTTTTATATTAAGGAATCTATCCAAGAATGTAAATAAGTTCTAATACACTACTTATCAAACAGCCCGCCTTTTTTATAAGACTTAATACCGCCCCTAGCGTCCCCTATTTTCTGGGCATGTTTAATGTGTCCACCTTGCTGTGAACTCTTTTTCTTCTTCTCTTCTATAATTTTCTTCATCTGTTCTATTGTTTTTTCGTCCATTTCACTACCCTCCGTGTCAAATACGCCTAAAAATCTTAAAGTTTCTAAATTTGAATTCATAAAATGTCTTCTTAAAGCCAAAACAACTATAACGGAATCAGTACTAAAAATTTCCAGAGCCTATACTATCTTAGTAGTCCACTCTTCTAGATTCCATACTCCTGTTACCCAGTCTTCATAGAACTCCGGTTCGTGGGATACTACAACAACTGTTCCTTTGAATTCAGTGATAGCTTTTTTTAACTCTTCCTTGGCATCAACATCCAGGTGGTTAGTCGGTTCATCAAGTACCAGCCAGTTAACATCCTTCAGCATGAGCTTGCAAAGCCGGACTTTGGCGTTCTCCCCACCACTTAAAACCATCATTTTGCTGGTTATATGCTCTGTTGTAAGTCCACACCTTGCCAGAGCAGCGCGAGCTTCATAATTTGTGAGTCCGGGATATTCTGCCCAGATCTCTTCTAAAGCGGTATTGTTATTATCCCTGCTCGATTCCTGTTCAAAGTAGCCAGGATACAAGTAATCTCCAAGTTTAACTTCCCCTGAAACTGGAGGAATAACTCCTAGCAAAGTTTTAAGCAAGGTCGATTTTCCTACACCGTTAACTCCCCGGATTGCAACTTTCTGGTTGCGTTCCAGCGTTAGATTCAAGGGTTTGGTCAGTGGTTCGTCATAACCCAGTACCAAATTCTTCGCTTCAAAAATCATTCTGCCTGGAGTTCTGGCTTCCGTAAATTTAAAGGTCGGTTTTATTCTTTCCTTAGGCTTTTCAATCAATTCCATCTTATCAAGCTGTTTTTGGCGACTCTTAGCGCGACCTGTCGTAGAGATACGTGCTTTATTCCGGGCTATGAAATCTTCTAAACGGTCAACTTCTTTTTGCTGTTTTTCGTAAGCTTTAAGATCCTGCTCTTTTCTTAACTCATACAGTTGCAGGAACTGATCGTAGTTTCCGGTGTAGCGAGTCAAAATCGCATTCTCCACATGGTAGATAACGTTTACTACTGAGTTCATGAACGGGACATCGTGGGAAACTAGAATGAAGGCGTTTTCATAATTAATGAGATAGCGCTTCAGCCACTCGATATGCTCAAAATCTAAATAGTTTGTCGGCTCGTCCAGGATCAAGATACTTGGGTTTTGGAGCAAAAGTTTCGTGAGCAGTACCTTAGTGCGCTGACCCCCGCTTAAATCTGTTACATCCTTATCTAACCCGATTGCTCCTAAGCCGAGTCCATTGGCAACCTCTTCGATCTTTGCGTCAATCATATAAAATCCATTATGCTCAAGGATACTCTGAATCTCTCCGACCTCTTCCATTAGCTTAGTCATCTCTTCTTCTGAGGCTGTCCCCATCAGGTCATACATCTGAAGCATTTCCGCTTCAAGATCAAACATCCCTTTAAAAGCTTCTTTCAAAACGTCTCGAATGCTTTTTCCCTTGGTTAGCACTGCGTGTTGATCCAAATAGCCGACAGTTACACGGTTGGACCATTCCACCCTACCTTTATCCGGAATCAGTTGTCCTGTAATAATATTAAGAAAGGAAGATTTTCCTGCCCCATTTGCCCCTACTAATCCAACATGCTCACCTTTCAGCAAACGAAAAGTGGCATCCTCTAAAATCTGCCTTCCCCCGAATCCATGGGTGACGTTTTCTACATTTAATATGCTCATTTAGCTACTACCTCTCCTATCTTTACGGACTTCCTTAATTCGCTGTAGGCCCTTATGACCACAATATAGCTTCATTGAATATAGCCATTAAATAAAAAATTTAATTATCCGATTAACCTTTACTCTGAGCAATTTTATCTGCAAGTTCACTCAAGTAACTCCATCGTTCAAGCATTTCATCCAACTTATTTTCAAGAGACTGTTGAACCGAACTTAGCTCCTGTAGTTTAGAATAGTTGCTTCCGGCCTCACTCATCCCCTGATTAACCCTTTCCAGCTCTTGCTCGGTTTGGGTAATCAAATCTTCAATCTCCTCATATTCCCGTTGCTCTTTATAGGTCATTTTTAGAGGGCGCTCCTTCTTCTTATCTGGCTCCTGCGTACTTACAGCCGAAAAGTTGCCAGAATTGCCTGCAGGCGAATTTGAGGATAAGGATACAACTTGTTCGCGGTATTCCGAATAATTGCCCACATAGGATTTAATTATTCCATGTCCCTCAAAAGCAAAAATTTTATCGGTAACTCTATCTAGGAAAAATCTATCATGGGAAACAACAATTACTGCACCAGGAAAATGATCAAGATACTCTTCCAATATGGTTAAAGTTTGGATGTCTAAATCATTAGTAGGTTCGTCAAGAAAGAGGACATTTGGTGCGCCCATCAAGATCCGTAAAAGATAGAGCCTTCTTTTTTCCCCACCGGACAATTTACCAATCGGGGTCCATTGAGCAGCAGGTGAAAACAAAAAGCGCTCAAGCATTTGAGAAGCTGTTATGACTCCTCCGTCTGGGGTGGGAATTACTTCAGCTACTTCTTTGATATAGTCAATAACTCGTAGGTTAGGGTTCATTTCGTTATTTTCCTGCGAGAAGTAGCCAATATTTACTGTCAGCCCCCTATCAATTTCTCCACTGTCAGGGGAAATACGCCCAGCCAACAAATTCAGAAGAGTAGATTTGCCACTGCCATTAGGTCCTATAATTCCGATCCTGTCATCGCGTAGTAGAATATAATTGAAATTATTTATGACTACACCGCGGCCGGGAAATTCTTTCTGCAGATTAGTACATTCCAAAACCTTCTTTCCCAACCGAGTAGCCCCTGCAGTGATCTCTACTTGCCCGATTTGTTCCAGCGGTTTGTCTGCCTGGAGTTGTTCAAAGCGTTCGATTCGGGCTTTTTGTTTGGTAGTTCGAGCTTTAGCCCCTTTTTTTATCCAAGCCAGTTCATTCCGGAGACGATTTTGCCGTTTACGCTCTGATGATTCGGCCTGTTCTTCCCGCTCAGCTTTCAACTCCAAGTATCGGCTGTAATTCCCTGGATAAGGATAAAGGGTACCCCGGTCTAATTCGAATATCCTATTGGCTACACGATCTAAGAAGTAGCGGTCATGGGTGATTATCACTAAAGCACCTTTACGCTTGTCCAAATACTGTTCAAGCCAAGCAACAGTATCATTATCTATATGATTTGTCGGCTCATCAAGGATCAATAAGTCAGCCGGGTTTATTAGAGCACTTGCTAGGGCTACCCGCTTTCTTTGACCGCCTGATAAATTCCCTATTAACATATCAAAGTTAGAGATCCCTAGTTTTGTTAGGATGGTTTTTGCATCGTTCTCTAATTGCCATACATTCAACTCATCCATTTTTTGACTTAAGACCATCAGATGTTCGTGTAATTTTGGGTTATCCGGTGCACAACTCAACTTTTCAAGAGTGTTCTCATAATTCCTTAAAAGTTGCATTTGCGGAGAATTCCCTTTAAACACCTGTTCCAGAATTGTTGCTCCATCCTCGAAATCAGGGTTTTGAGAAAGATACTCCATCTTTACACTGTTACCCATAGTTACCTTTCCACTATCAGACCATTCGACTCCGGCCAGAATCTTTAGAAGTGTTGATTTCCCTGTACCATTAACCCCGATGATGCCAATTTTTTCTCCTTCTTCAATCCCAAAGGATATGTCAGAGAAAAGGACTTTTTGACCATAAGTTTTAGTCAAATTTTCTGCAGTTAAAATATTCATGCTTATATTTCTTCCCTTTTATCAAACTCAAAAAGCCTAAAAAACTTAAAGGACTAAAATCTAAAAAAACCAAAGATTAAATTACGCCGAGTACTACCCAATTCAATTTCAGTTCATTTTAACCGAATAATAACTAAATCACACTTCAATACAAATTCAATACAAATTCATTTCACTAAACAATATCATTAACATCTCATTATACCACACACAAACATAAAGAAAGAGAACCATTTATTTTGGACTATATTCTTTTATATTGTGACCTCGAATTTATTAAGATGTTACTTATATAGATTCCATTTGAATTCTTGACAAATTCTTAAGACTTTCTTGACCATAATTTTAATAGGTAAGGGCAATACTTTAATTGGTTTCTAAAAAATAATTTAAAGGGGGAATGTAGTTTGTTTAAAAAGACAACGGCTATTGGGGTAATATCTCTTTTGACTTTCTTTGCTGGAACCAGCTTAGCATGGGCTTCTCCTGAACTGAAGGGATCTCAGGCTCAGGATGGGCTGAGAAATTCAAAAGTCACATGTAAGCAGGGTAAGCAGTTTGGAAGTATGAAAAATGATGTTGCCCAAATTCTCGGCATGGATGCCAAAGATCTAATGGCCGAGTTAAAGTCTGGCAAGACAATAGCCGAGGTCGCCAAATCTAAAGGGATCGAACCCAAAACAGTTGTCGACAAGCTTCAGCAACAACTAAATACTCGAGTAGATCAAGCGGTTAAGGACGGAAAATTAACTCAAGAAAAGGCGGATAAGATCAAGAGCAATTCTGCTAAAAAAGCAGAATTGATTGTTAACCGCAATTGGGCTAATTTAGAGGGAAAAGGGCACAAAAAAGGTGCTGGATTCTTTAATGGGATAATGCCAGAAGTCGCTCAAACTCTAAATATTGATCAAAAGTCCCTTAAAGAAGAACTGAAAGCTTGTAAATCTCTTGCCCAAATAGCTCAGGATAAGGGCATCTCAAGTACTGATTTATCGGCAAAGATTCAAGCACTTCTAATTGCCAACCTTGACCAGGCCGTAAATGATCAAAAGTTATCGGCAGAAGAAGCTGCTAAAATTAAAGAACGTATTCCTCAAAAAGTTGAAAAAATGATCTACTTTCAACACAAGCACAGTAATTAATTGAAGAGTAAACACAAAGGCTTAACCCATTTTGGGTTAAGCCTAAATAATTTATACGAAATCATATAGTTAAGAAGGTCAATTATTAGATTATTTATGTACCTGGTCCAGTTCTTCATCGGTAATATCAAAAACTGTATTGGCAGCTGGATTTGTCAATTCATAAAAATGCTCTGGTAGGCGGTCATGCACATTGCTAAAACCAGCTTTTTGGTTAAACTTTCGTTCCCACTTAACGGTATCCCCTGCTAACTTAAAGAGACAATCTTTATCAAAATCGGTCCCACGCTGAGCATTAACGATCTGGCACAACAGACCTGGATTACTTCCATAAACAACTGACACAAACATACATAATCCCAAGTCATCATAAATCGGACTCGTATATTGAGCATTTCTAGACAGGGTTGTCTGACCTTCGGCAGAATTATGATCTACTTTTGCCCTAATAGTATTACCAGCAGTATGGTCAGCTCCCATCGCAGATGTGGCAAAAGTAACGCCTGTACCTTTTACTCCACGAGGTTCATATCCTGGCATAGCTTGTCCTTTTACCACCGGAACCTCAGTTACTCCGAGGACCTTTCCAGTAATAAGTGCTCCCATACCCAAAACTCTTCCTACAACTGTACCTTTGCCAATTTCATGGACAAGGTTGATAGCTCCTTCAACATCACCAAAAGGAATCAATCCAGCGGCCATTGCTACTCCCAAGGCAGCACCTGTTTCAATAGTATCAAGTCCATAGTCATTGCATAAGTAATTGAGCTTAGCTATAGCATCAAAATTATCAATATCCAAGTTCGAACCCATAAGGGCAATTGTTTCATATTCTAAGGGGGCGACAATTTCCGATCCTTTTTCATCGACATAAACATTGGAGCAACGTATCAAGCAGCCTGGCATACAGGCATGACTCGGCTTACCTTTACGGGAAGTTATAACCTCATACAGCCTTTCGCCGCTAATATTATCTGCTTTCTCATAACTCCCGGTGGTAAAGTTTCTCGTGGGAAGTCCACCCAGAGCATTTGTGATTTCCAGCATAGCAGCAGTCCCATAAACAGTATAGGTCTTAGCCACCGGTGATTCATCCAGTAAGCGTTTAAATTGCCGGGCCAGTTCTTTAAGCTTTTCTCCATTGGCTGGTTCCTTGAGCTGAGTCCCAGTATCATCAATAATAACTGCTTTAATACCTTTAGAACCCATCACCGCTCCCAAACCACCGCGGCCGGAAAAACGGCTAGGTACTCCGTCAGTATCAGTATTGGCGATACCAGCCCCGGAAAGCTTATACTCCCCCGCCTGACCGATCAGGGAAATCGCTGCATTTTTCCCAAAACAATCTATCAAAAGCCGCGCAGTTTCATAAACTCCCAGCCCCCAATAATCCTCGGCAGGTAACAATTCTGCTCCATCTTTAGATACTTTAAGCAGATACTTTTTGTTATCCTTGGGTAGATCTTCTATGATAACAGCTTTATACCCTAAACGACCAAGTTTTAATCCGACTAATCCTCCCCCATTACTCTCTTTGGCACCTCCGGTAAGAGGACTTTTAGCACCGATTGAAATCCGGCCTGAACTAAAAACTTTACTCCCGCCCAATAATCCTGGGGCAAAAATGAGTTTGTTATGCCTGCCAAGTGGCTCACACGTGGCTTTAACCTCATCAAGGAGTAGCCTTGCAATTAAAGCACGACCACCTAAAAGACTGTGACTCTCCTCAAGTTTTTCCCTTTTTATCGTTAAATCGGACATATTCACCCGTAAAATTTCCATCACTCCACCCCCGCTTGTATTTTAGCGACATTATACTTTTTCATCAGTTTTACAACCGTTGATTGATCTACCTGGAGAACCTCAGCTGCCTTATAGGTTGACTTATATTTTAGATAAGCCAACCTGACTAACTCTTCTTCCAACTTCATCTTGGCGGCTTTCAACGGTATTATCGAAGCTTGAGAAGACATTGGGCCGTGGGGCCTGACTTCAAAAATTTCCTCAACATGCTCAAGGGTGATGAGTTCAGAATTACTTATAACCATAATTCGCTCCATCACGTGTTCCAGTTCCCTAACATTGCCCGGCCAATCATAATAGAACAAGGTTTTAAGGATTTCTGGTGATAACCTCTTAGAAATACCATATTTGTTATTAAACTTATTTAGTAAGTATTCAATCAGAGCTCCTATATCTTCTTTACGTTCCCGTAAGGGTGGGATCCTAATAGGCATTATTTTAAGGCGGTAATACAAGTCCTGTCTGAACAACTTCCTATTGACCATATCCTGTAGGTCGCAGTTTGTGGCGGCTATCACCCGCGTATCGATTTGCAAAAAGCGAGTGCCCCCTACTCGGCAGATAGTTTTATCCTGCAGAAATTCAAGTAATTTAACTTGCAAACTCAAAGGCATTTCTCCTATTTCATCAAGAAAAAGAGTTCCTCCATTTGCTAATTCAATCTTCCCTATCTTTCCGTTCTTATCTGCTCCTGTAAAAGCACCTTTTTCATAACCAAAAAGTTCTGCCTCAAGAAGATTTTCAGGGATCAAGCCACAGTTAATTTTGACAAAAGGTTTGTTCTTACGTCTGCTAAAATGATGAATACTTTTGGCGATTACTTCTTTACCTACCCCTGATTCGCCTTGTATAAGTACGCTTAAATCAGTATCAGCGATCTTTACTATTAGTTCTTTAATGTTCTGCATTGACTCACTGGCATAGATGAAATTAACCTCTGACAAAAGCTTATTTCTTAACAAACGCAGCTCATTATCCTTTATTTCTATTTCTGCCTTCTTCTTATCGAGTTCTGCTCTTAACCTGTTAATTTGATCGATATCTTTAGAAGTGCTAACTACTCTTACTAACTCACCATGGTCATTGAAAATTGGGATGGCAGTACTCAGAATCCTTTTGCCAGACATAATCATTTCTTGCATCATATTAACTTTAGACTTTTGCTTTAACACTTGCTCGGTTATACTCGACGCAACAATTTTTCGTTTGATTAATTCTTGAACATGTTTACCTACAAGATCACTCTCTTTTAAACCACACACTTTTTCAGCAACTGGGTTTAACCTTAGAATTACACCATTTTGGTCTGTTACGAAGATTTCTTCTTCTAAATAATTAAATATTGCCTCATATTCTAATAGAGTATGTCTAACTTCGGCCTGTTTATAGTTAAAATAACTTGTTAATTGGATAATTACCTCAAGATTGTCAATTACTCCAGTTGGATACCCTTGCTCGTCGATAAGGACGACTGCTTCATAGCCCGGATTCTGAAGGGGTCTTAAGAAATCATGTTTTTTTAGATCCTCGATAAACTGTTCAGATCTTAAACATAAAAAAGATACTCTGGATTGTACAAGTAGGAGTTCAGGATCTTTTATTCCTGAATGCAAAAGGGCCTCTAAACAGCGCACTGAATTTAGGGAAGATACCTGTTGGCCTTCTAAGAAAACAACATATTTTTTACCTTTTAATTGATGAGGTTCGAGTGCCTCAATATTCTTTAACTGAGGGTATACGCCAATTTCTTGGGTCACTATTCTTTGCAAATCAATCATGGCATCCCCTCCTACTTAAAGAACAATAATTACTCAATAAATTTTTCATTAAATTGGCGGGGAGTCCGGGAGTTACACCCGGCTGCATAGATTTAGAGTCTATGCGATCTTGACGATCCACCCCCCGTGAATAATTTACATTAATTAAAAGTCTGTATTAAGGCTCATTGCAAGCATAGTTACGACACCTATCTGTAGTGGGTCGTGTATTATTTGTGCTTTGTATCTATTTTTTGCCTTTAAACTTAAACCTAATGGTATACCGGGGCAGGCCAACATTGCTTCAGGATGTAAGTGTGCGATGTCCAAGAACCCCTCAGCAGGTGTTGCATCAACAATATATTTATATTTTGGCAAAGCTTCATTAAGTGTGTTTTCTATCTTAACTGCTGTATCTAAGAATTTCAGTTTGTTTTCATCTTTTTCATATACTCTCACGTGCGTGTTTAACTCCTGAAGAAATTGAATTGCCGAAATACCCACTCTCCCGGCACCGATAACTAATACTTCCTTATTCTTTAATCCTCCAGCCATATGATATAAAGCAGATACATAACCCCTACCTGTGGCCTCAGCATTATCAATTATTTTTGCTCGGGCTGAGTCAAACGCTATAAATCTGTTATCATCAGCCATAAAAATGATATTGGCCCCTTGGGAGATAGCTTCGGCAAAACCTGACACATCATTTTCCCCTGTAATAAAGACCCTGGTCCCTGCATATTCCAG
>JAJZSC010000040.1:9476-12373 GCA_021849995.1 Bacillota bacterium
ACCGGAAATAATTCCTTGACCGCTAGTTACGGGTACAACGGCAACCAATCTTTTGTCCAAAATGCTCCGGTAATCTTGTTCAGTAATATTAGCCGCAAAGCAGCCTATTTGAACTAAAGTCCGTCCGGTCTTAATCTTAAGCACTGATTCGTAGTCAGAAAGCTGGCCATTTATATTAAAAACGTCTTTGGGCTTTAGACGCGTCATAGCTATCACCTTTAATTCTTAAATTTTGGGATTAGATATTTAAACGTGACCCGTCAAGATAAGCTAAACTGCGTCCCACTCTCTTTATATTTCTATGTCCCCCAAGTATCATTGCTAATCTTTCTAATCCAAAGCCAATTCCTACCCAAGGGTCAACGATACCCCACGGAAAATCCAACTCATGAGGACCATAAGCTCCAGAGCCTAATTCAGTCCCTTCATAAACTACATCTATGGTTTCCCCATAAACCTCTGACTGACTTACTTCTAATTCATATCCTTCGATACCTACGGTTGACATTACGATCTGAGCAAATTCACGCAAGCGACTATTCTGCTGCCCTAAGGGAATACCTAATTCAACCAGGTTTAACATAGTAAATTCATTTAAATGATTAGCACCTTGAGATTCCTTACGAAAACAGGGCCCGACTTCAAATATCTTTACAGGGTTACCCCACAAACGTTCCAAAACTCCTAATAAGTAATACAGATTAGGAGCTAACATCGGACGTAAACACCTGCCATCATCCAACCAGAAAACTTGTTTGCTTAAAGGGTGTTGATCGTTAATAGTCATCTTATCTAGTGTTCCCTTAGCTAAAATAATAGGAGTCGATACTTGAACAAACCCCTCTTCGTTCAAGCGCTTGACTAGTTTGCTTTCTAAATCGTTTACGACCGGACGACGGCTATGGTCTCTGAGATTAAGCAGGCGAGATCTGTTCTTGGAAACTAGACTCTTTTCAAGCTTTTGAAAAAAACTGTCCCTTTCATCAATGGTGTCAAAGGAAATACTTTTTACATCTAGCAAAGCATCTAACTCAATAAGCTTTTGCTGTTGTGTCTGTGTCAAAAATACTGTCACCAGTTAATCTCCTCTCGCCATTTTCATTAATTAGTAAGTGTTAATTTCAATAAGAAAGGCTAAAATTCCTTCGAAATACCTCGACTGATTATCTAAAAAATTTGACAAATTCCACGCTCATGAGCAGCCCTTTGACTTAGCGCCGATAATTTATTTCTTAGATCGCACTAGAGACTAATCTTTATCTGCGATTTAGCCCTAGTTCAATCTCATATTCTTCAATAATCGCACTAATGATATCCTTTGCACTGTTTGCCAACGGTGCTGGTTTGTGTGTGTTCAAAATTTGAATTGCTTCTTCATAGGCACGTTCAGTCAAGTCTTTGCCCCCTATTGCCAGCCAGCCATCCCTTGATTTTCGGTCAAACAACTTAGGCTGACATTGCTCTCTCATATGTTTAAAGGTATGGTCAGAAGTCATGAATTCCCCGCCTGCTCCAACTTGATGAATTACATCTAATCCTAGGGTTTCATCAGAAAACTCGATACCTTTGAGTACAGTTTGGATGTAACGAATCATTTCAGCGTCCATAATTAATTTTGCGTAATCAATTGTCAAACCCATCTCCAAGGCCCCAGCTCCATAGACAATATTTGCTCCTGCTAAGGAACCAAGCAAAGCGTTCAAACTAAACTCATAAGCGCTTTGTGCATCCGGAAGTTTGCTATCGGATACTCCCCCGCCGACCCAACTTGGCAAACGATAATATTCTGCCATTTTTACAGCACCAGTACTGAGTACACCATGCTCCGGTGCACCGACCGGACCTACCATGCGCTTCAAATCCATAATCGTACTCATGGAAGAATACGTACAGGGAGTACCTTTTGCAGTTAATTGGGCTAAGATAATAGCACTCAGCACCTCAGTATTGTGGGTTATTAATGTTCCGGCAAGGGTTACTGTAGAAGTTGCTCCAGCTAAGGCCATAGGAATAATAGCTATACCCCCTCCTAACCTGGATGCTTCTATTATTACTTTACAGCATTCTTTAACTAAGGTTAATGGACTGGTTGGACAAACAAACACAGTCATATTTGGACGCTTACGAAAATTGTCCATACCACCAATAGAAGCAGCAGCCATTTCAAGCATTTTGCGGTAATTTCTGGCATTCCCTGCCCCAATAAATATATGTTTGCTAGTATTCATTAACATTGCTTCTAAATTATGAAGCGGCTGTGTAGCAGGAGGTCGATCAGATGAGCACAAAGGTCTCTCGACTACGCTAATTTCATCAAGATAATCACAAACCAGAGTTACTTGCCCAACATCCCGTTTGACGGATTTTCTTACTGAACGGGTATAAGGATCAATTACTTGGATACATTCCCCAAAAGTGCTGTGTCCAACCCGTTTAGATTCTGCAATAAAGTCAGCCTCTGGAACTCTGCCGTAGTAGACCACAGTCCTTGGAGCGGAACGAATACAATCTTCAACTATGTAGGCGGGAATCTTAACTATTGCATAATCATCATGAGGATCCACTATACAGCCTGCTCCCGAAAAAATCTCAACTGCTTCCGTGCTTTCCACCTTAATACCAGTTTTCCAGAATACTTCCAAGGTTGCATAATGGATAGCATCTAGCTGCTCAATAGAGAATGCATTAATGCCAAATCCCGCTAACATGGCAAAACCAGCCCGTGTATTTCGTTTAGTCATCAAGTCTCCTCCTGATTCTTGTTGGAATAAAAATGATATTTTTAAAAGCATGAGGGAAGCCAGCACTTATTCGCTATAAACAAATCACTGTCCTTCCCTCATAGGCCTAAAACATCAATTAATTTGAGTGTTTACAGACTGACCTTGCGATGAGAT
>JAJZSC010000041.1 GCA_021849995.1 Bacillota bacterium
AAGTAATGGCAGGTGGAAGAGGCAAGGCAGGGCTTATTCTTCCAGCTACAGACTCTACTTCCGCCGAGAAAGTAGCACGTACAATCTTCGGGAAAGTACATGCTGCAGAAGAAGTGACAAGAGTTTTAGTTGAAGAACAGCTGCAGATTAAACAAGAAGCTTATGCTAGTGTCACGATGGACTTCTCTGTCGGAAAGCCTGTCGTAATGGTATCTGCTCATGGCGGAATTGATATTGAGACTGTGGCGGTAACTAATCCGGAGTTGCTTGTAAAAGAATACTTAGAACCTTGGGAGACTGTTTTCAGCCATAAGTTAAGAGAAATGTGGTATCAGGCAGGTTATAAGGGTCAGCAGATCGTATCTTTGGAAGAGATTCTAAAGAAGCTTGTCAAAGTATTTTACGAGACGGATGCCATTACGGCTGAGATTAATCCTCTGGTAATAATGGAGAGCGGAGAGGTTATTGCAGCTGATGCTAAGTTAATTATTGACGAAGAAGCAGCATTTCGTCATAAAGGTTTGGTAGTTGTTCCTAGGGAGGAAAACAATCTTTTTGAAAAGAGAGCTAAGGAAATAAATGTGTCTTATGTAGCTCTTGATCCTGACGGTACAGTTGGAATAGTAGCCGGGGGAGCCGGATTGTCAATGGCTACTATGGATGCTGTTTATTCAATTGGATCCAAACCAGTTGCTTTTATTGACTTAGGTGGTGGGATTTCCCGAGACAGAATGAAAGAAACCTTAAGCCTGATGGCTCAAACACCTGGGCTTAAAGGAGTGATTATCAATGTTTTCGGTGGTATTAATAATTGTCTGACAATGGCCCAGGGTTTAGCCGACTTTATAGATGCCGAAAAGCCCGAGCTAAAAATCGTTGTCAAGATGCGTGGACATGAACAAGAAGAAGGTTGGAGCATACTTGAAAGGTATCACATTCCTACGGTTAAGTTTGGTACTACTGACATAGCTATACGCGAGCTAATTAAGTCATTGGAGGAGGCGGGGACAGAGTGTGCCTCATGATCAACAAAGATACCAAGGTTATGGTTCAAGGTGGTACCGGAAGACAAGGATCTTATCACATCAGGGCCATGAAAGAATACGGTACTAACGTTGTAGCTGGTGTTACTCCTGGAAAAGGAGGCACGTATGTCGATGAAGTGCCAATTTATGATACGGTCAAAGAGGCAATGGAAAAGCACTCAATTAATGCGACGTTGATTATGGTTCCCGCTGTCCATTGTTTAGGAGCCGCGGTAGAAGCAATTGACCAGGGCGTAAAACTTATTGTCATAGTTACAGAGCACATTCCTGTTCAAGATACTATGAAAATCAAAGCATTGGCTGATTCTAAAGGCAGCACGCTTGTAGGACCAAATACTATCGGGATTATAAACTGCCATGAAAAGGTGAAAATAGGAATTATGCCTGGATTCTTGTATGGAACCGGAAATGTCGCCTTGATCTCCAGAAGTGGGACTCTAAGCCATGAAACTGCGTCGAATCTAATGTTTAAAGGTATCGGCTTAAGTACTGTAATTGGAATAGGTGGAGACCAGATCATTGGAACGGACTTTGTTGCAGCTCTTTCCCAATTAAGAGAAGACAAAAATACCGAGGCTGTTGTTATGCTTGGTGAAATTGGCGGAAATAGAGAAGAAAAAGCTGCCGAATATTTAAGAAGTTGTGATTATGGAAAACCTGTCTTTACATTTATAGCAGGGCGTAACGCCCCTCCGGGTAAAAAAATGGGTCATGCAGGGGCTATAATTCAAGGAAGTGCCGGGACGGTGCAAAGCAAAGAAGAAAAGCTAAGCCAAGCAGGGGTTCAGGTAGCAACGAGTTTAGAAGACTTAGTTGAGAAAATAGGCCAGTGGTATAATGAAAAACCTTCTCATGTTTAAACGTTAAGAAACTACTTATTTAGAACGACTTATTACCAAGCGACTTATATTGTTTAAAAAGTCCCCTATGAAAGGGTTTATTCAAAGGGAATTCTAATTAAACTATTTGAGGCTCGACCTTGCTCACAAAAAATACGCTACGCCTGGCGGTCAGTGTTGCTAGGGAGTAATTGTTAACTTTAAAGAGCGAGGCCAGCCTCTTGAATATCACTTAGCATAAATGATTAGAAATTTTCCCGGAGTTTTAGACAGGATAAAGAATCTGCGTTTGTGGGCTTTAGTTGCGCCAATCCGAAGGAGGACGCTAGATGTTAAGCATAAACAGCCCGATACAGTGGAAAAGCAAAACGGATATGGTTTATACCGCTTTACGCGAGGCAATTATCTGTGGTGAGGTCGAACCTGGTGAGAGAGTGGTGCTGAGTAAAATTGCTCAGGACATGGGGGTTAGTGTAATTCCAGTTAGAGAAGCAGTAAAGCAATTAGAGGCAGAAGGGTTATTAGAACTCGTTAATGGTGAAGTCACTGTAAGCCGGTTGTCAGAAAAAGATTTTCATGAACTTTCTTCAATTAGAGTTGTCCTGGAGGGGTACGCAACTTATTTATCAGCTAAAAGAGTAAACAATGAGTTGTTGACCGCATTGAATGAGTTAGTGATTGAAATGGAAAAGTGTATAGATAAGGGTGAATTTCGTGGTTATGGAATTATTAATAGTAAATTTCATGAGAGTTTATATTCAATTTGTGGTAATGACCATTTAATAAAGCTCATTCAATCTTTGACTATACGCACAGACAGAGCAAGAGCTGTATTCGTATATGATAAACAAAGAGTCTCCGAATCTTTACGGGAGCACAAAGAGATTATTACTGCCTTAACTCAGGGTGACTATGAGAAAGCCAAAGAACTAATTGCAGAGCAAACACGGACGAGTTTTGATAGATTTATCACTTATAAGGCAAAAATAGAAAGATAAATGGATATTAATTACCATGAAAATAATATTTGTCTCAAAGTTTTTTACCATTATAGGAGGATATTGCATTAAGCTATCTAATTTGTCTGTTATTGACAGGAGGTGGTTAGAAGGTTGTAGCTAATTCAATTATTTACCGACTACTGATTGGAGGTAGAATCATGGGACAGCTTGTGAATTTTCTATCTTTCACTAATGGTTACTTTGATGGTGTTTTGGTACTTGTTAGAATTATTGCTGCTTTGGTATTTGGGTCACACGGATGGTTTAAATCTTATGGGAAACAGAAGTTTTATGGTTCAGCAAAGCGCTTTGCCGAGCATGGAATCCCGTTTCCTTTGTTTTTCTCTTATGTAACTTCAATAAGCCAGCTTGTAGCCGTACCACTCCTTTTACTTGGCTTATTTACCAGATGGATTTCGCTGCTTTTAGCAGTTGAAATGATTGTCGCAACATGGGCTAAGTATAAGGAGACAAATTCAATCTTTGACGGAGCAGATTTGCCTTTAAGTGATTTTGCTATATGCCTTTTGCTAATGGTACTTGGACCTGGAGCATACTCTATTGACGTACTATTCTAGCACTCCTGACGAACTAGGAATTGTTAGCCTTAAATGGTTAATCCAGTGGAGATAATAAGCTAGCTACAAGATACACTAGGATAAGCCTATGTATTTTTGCTACCACGTAATACTTCTATCAAGCCTGATTATGCATAAATATATTTTATAATTAAAATAAGAAAATAGTATAACAAAAAGCCTTAAGTATATGATATAACATATATCAGAGTGCTAGTTTGGGGAAATATGTTTTCAGTATGTCGAACTAGAGATTATGCTATTGTATAGGAGGTTTTCCGTGAGCATTCTTGAAACGCCAATACAGTGGAAAACTAAGACGGACATGATTTATCACATGTTACGTGAGGCCATTGTATCTGGTGAGTTGATACCTGGTGAAAGGATAGTCTTACGCAAACTGGCAAGCGATTTAGGTGTAAGTGCTATTCCAGTACGTGAGGCAATTAAACTACTTGAGGCTGAAGGATTAGTCGACTTATTCGCACATAGCGAGGTTACGGTTAGTCGTTTTTCCGAAAAGGATTACAGAGAACTGTTTGAAATCAGAGTTTTGCTTGAAGGCCACGCTGCAGAGCTTGCTGCCCGTCGCGTGAATGAGGAATTTTTAGGCGAACTTGACCAGTTGCTTGGTGAGATGCGTGAGTGTATCGAGCGTAAAGATTATAAAGCTTATGGTATTTTAAACAGAGAATTTCATACTAAAATTAACACCTATTCAGGCAATGAGCACTTGCAAAAAATGATTGATTTAGTCATGGCAAAAACTGACCGTGCACGCGCTTTATTTGTATATTATCCGGAGCGAATAAGAGATTCTTTGCAAGGGCATGAAGACATAGTGAAAGCACTTAAACAAGGAGATGCAGAAGCCGTAAAAAAAATTATAGCTGAACAAACCCAGAGCGGATGTGAAGTATTTTTAAAATATTGTAAAAATGTTTCGGGACAAGAAACCTGTTGAGTATTCCTCAACAGGTTTCTTGAATTTTGGGCTTTGAGCCTGTGAAGGGTGCGCAGGAAAAATGTAAGATGAGCTTGAATTACTTAAAGAGTGAATTAATTAAAGAGCTTATATAAGTAATATAGCTTAAGTAATAATATATGCTTTGGTGTGTATGATTGATGGACAGAGACATATAATAACTCGAAAAAAGCTGTTTAAGCTGGTTTTTACATAAAGATATCTAGGCTCTAAAAAGGTAAAGGCTATGGGGGTGAAATTATTTGAGAGCTATTTACGAAATAAAAAAAGAGGACTTTGACGGTGGAAGAAAAAAGTGGAAACATCATTCAGCAGTTAACTGGGTCAATGTTAATGATGAACAACGATATATTAACCATGGAAAATATGTAGCTGGAAACACTAGGTGTGAAGTTCGGTGGAGATTTGAAGGGGAACCAGATGAAAGACTCAGATATGTATCCATAAAAGAAGGAAAAGACTATATTGAAAACGGAGACTAACTATCTGGGGGGTTAAATGATTTGCAGTTAACTATCGGACAAATATTAGATGATAATAATGAACCTGTCGGGCCAGGTGACTATGTGGAACATATCTCAAGACCAGGCATAGTGCTTTTAGTCGTAAGCTTGCCTTATCTTACAAAAACAGGTAACGATGGGATAAATGTTCGCACACCTGATGGAAAAGTTGTTCCTGTTTATTTAAAAAATATAGCAAGGGTTTAGTAATTTTTTTGCCTTCCACTGGGAATTTTATTGTAGTAGGTTAAAAACAATAAATATTAATGTGGAGGTGTTTTAACATGCCAACAATTCATTTTGATGGTCCTATTCTAACTATGGACCAGAAACGAAGCCTTATTCATGGAATGAGTCAAGCAGCATCCCAAGCTACAGGTTTACCGATGCAATCAATAACTGTAATGTTGGATGAGCATGAGTATAGCTGTATGGGGATAGGGGGACAAGTCCTTACTGAGAGCCCATATTGGGATAAAATTAAAGAGATTAAGGATTAGGGTTCCCTCATAAACCTACCGTCCAGCAAAGGGTATTTAGCCGTCAAGCTAAGTACCCTATTTCTATATAAAGATAAAATCACTGTTATAATTTCTAGAACTTTTCCCCTGTAATAAAACACGGTTGTATTCTATAATGTTGTTATAGATGACGTAGTTTAGACAGTTATAATACAGTTATAATAATGTACGAATTATTTCTGAAGGGAGCAGACAGTATGTTAGATCATGACATTATTCGGAATCATGTTTTGCCGTTTCTCTTAGCACTGTACATTGCTCTCTTTTTTACCAACGTCTTTTACGAAGATACAAAGTTTTATAATAATAATCAGGCAACTGGGATATTAACAGCAGATGGATCTGAATTATTAGAAATTATTATAAGGAAATGATGTTTTATTTTTAGTATGTTTATTTTGCACAGATGTTCACGTGAATTTGCAGTACCATTCTACTAATTTGGCGGATTATTTTAATTGGCCCAGGAAATACGGGTATAATAGAAATTAGAAATTCGTCTTTCGACAGATTAGAACACTAAGGTATTTAGTTTAACTTTAAGATACTTATTTACCATCTTTACCATAAAGAAATGGAGTTTAAGGAAGTGGAACGATTAAATTTTGACAAGTTTGTAGAGGTTTATCCAATTGCTAATAGATTTGAATACGTGGCCAAACAAGAAAGTGGTTTTGGAATCCGTGAGCGAATTGAAAAAGAACTGGCAGTTATGATCGATGATTTAATGATGACGAGCCATAATCATGAAAACCTTGGCAGGCAATTAATAGCTATTTGGCAAGGATATTCCATTGCGTTAGACTCGATGGGGGTAGATTTAGCAAAAGTTTAACATCTTAACATTTTAATGGATAAAGTTAACTTTGATTTGATTTACTAGCTCTAATTTAAGGACATAGAATGTATTTTTTAATAACATACTAAAAGCATTCTAGAATATAAAATCTAAGTATATTGTGGAGGTTTTTAAATGAAAAAACCACTAGATCCAAAGAAAAAGCCCAAAGGCCGAACAAGTGCTAAATACCAGTCATTAAGTGCCGAAGAAAAACAAGCTCAAAAAAATGAGAATCAGAACTAAATAATACTTTCGTTTAATAAAACCTTCACTCGTAATGAACAGTGAAAGGTTTTTCTTTGCATATCGGAAAGTATCTCTTTCAGAGTGCTTAGGGCAGCTAAGCAGCCGCCTACGCCAAATGCTTGGCGCCAGTGAAAATTACTTCTTTAGCTATTCCTGCTAATAAGCGAACGTTCGCAGGTAATTCAAATTTTGACAGAGGGAGTCTTCTTTATTAGCTTTTTGGGATCAAATAGTAATGACGAGTAAGGAGTGAATTTACTCTCTGAGTTTCTAAAATTTGGAACGATATTCTTTAGAATATTCTAAAGAATATATATAAATCAGATAAAAGATGAGTTACAATTAAGATAAAATACAAAATGAGGAGTGGGTAGGGAATGAGAAGGTATCCATTAGTTGTTGTGCTGGTTATGTTTCTTTTTGCTGCCGTTGTTCCGAAAATGGTCTTTGGTGATACCAACACTCCCAGAAATCTTGAGCCTTTAGGAGTTCAAGATAAACAAGAGTTAGAGCTTATAATAAATAAATACGTAGTCAATAATTATAACTATGATCCAAATAATATACTGGATAATCTATATCAAAACAGGTCACTTTTGACTAGAGAGTTTCAAGAACTTACGGACAAAACTCTAGATCAAATAGCGCAGGTCATTAAGAATTCTAATGTTTCTTGTACATTATTAGGGTATAGTATCACAGATATTAAAAGAATGTCTGAAGATAAAGTTAGAGTGACATTCCTATTTGATGCTAAAATAACTTCTAATACAAATATCCATATAAATCAGTATGAGGGTTCTTTGGTACTGTCCAAAACAAATAATTCATGGTTAATCAGTGAAATAGGAGAAGAAAAAATAACAAAGTTCAAGGTGTAGAACATATGTAGGATTAAGAAATAAAAGGGGTGCCTCAGGCACCTCTCTTTTTTATTGAAACTTACTCAGTGATTCTAAATAGAGCTGACGATCTAGTAATTATTACTTAGGGCATTTGAAGTTGGGATATGGCACTTTCTACTGATTCAGCTCCACAAGACGGACAAATGTAAGTGTAGCCTGGGATATTCATTTCAATCGATTCAATCTCATTGTCGCTAAAATCATTGATCTTATTAACTCCTACTTCTTTCAAGGTTGCAGTGTCCCATTCAATCCCACTATGGATAGAATTGCAATAAGGACATTTATAATTCATTTGAGCCACCTCTTTGACTTTTATTAAGAAAATTATCTGCATTAACGCCATTGCTTATTCATGTAAGGTTTTATGAAGCAACCTTGTATTTTCTTTTACATTTTTACGATAAATAAGATTTAGGATTTGCTAGATACATTAATCAATCAAAGGTACTGTGGGTCCGCTCAACTAGCTCTTCGTAGCCTTAGAAGATACAGTTGCGGCAAACAAAAAAGCTAACTGGCTCGGGTAAGTGGTAACTCACTTCCGCACAGGGTTTGTGATGATAAATTAAAGGTATTTTTTACCACAACAGTGCATAGTCTTAATAAAAACCTAAAAGAGGACTATATGACACGATTTATTACCGAAATAATAGTCTTGTACATTTTGAATCTAATTGACTGCGTTGCCACCATAGTAGGAGTTAGGCTTAGCTTTATATCAGAGGGGAATATTCTAATGGTAAATGTTATCAACTCGCCATTAAAAATTCTAAAAAAATTTTTAAGATACTTTGGCCGCTAATAGCAATTAGTTTATTACTTTGGGTGTTTATACAATACGATGTTTACAGAGCAAAACTAATAAAAGCAACGAAAGTACTTCTAGGAGTTTATTCTTCTTTACTACTTCTTCATATTTGGTGGATAGTAAGGCTGTTTAATAATAAGTTTTAAAGAATGAATTTTAGGTATGCTATTCTACTATGGGATTTGTATCCTAATGGCTAAGTAAATTTGATAAAAAGAGAATATTAACAGACCTAAATTAAGAGACCCCCTTGGTAGAACATTTTAGTAATCTACTAAAGGGGTCTTTGACTATTCAGGGTAACTAATATAGATTCTATTTTATATTCTTGATTGCTTTCTCTCCAAATTCCCTGGTTACAACCTTTCCATAAGGAGCTATACTCTTGAGCTCGCCTGCATCTTGAATTACTTTCTGGAGAAGGCTTAGATCAGCTTCCTGTAGGATAGGATCCTTCTTCCAGGTATTTTGTTCTTTATAACGTTTTACAGAACTAACAAGAATGTCATCATTGGTATCAGGGAAGTAAGACTTGATAGTCTTCGCGATCTCTTCAGGGGAATGACTTTCTACCCAACGTTGTCCTTTATAGATTGCATTCGTAAACTTTTGGATTACTTCAGGGTTTTTCTCAATGTAGCTCTTTTTCGCAAAGTAGGCAGTATAAGGAACTTGGCCGCTTCCTTTACCTAGAGAAGCAACGATAAAGGCTTTACCTTGCTTTTCCATTTCGGAGGCAGTGGGCTCAAAGATAATCACATAATCGCCCTTACCTCCCATAAAAGCTCCGGGCATAGCTGCGAACTGCATTGTGGTATCTATCACTACATCTTTTCCAGGTGTAAGCCCGTTATTGCGCAATACGTATTGGAGGATAATTTCAGGCATTCCACCTTTACGTCCGCCGATTATGCTCTTCCCCTTAACATCACTCCATTTGAAGTTGGGATCCGGTTTTCTGGCCATCAGGAATGTTCCATCACCGTTTGTAAGTTGGGCAAATACAAGAGCATTATCTTCTTTTCCTTCGTTATAAACATAGACACAAGACTCTGGTCCGGCTAATCCGATTTGAACTTCACCGGATAGAACTGCTGTCATGACTTTATCTGCTCCTTGACCGTTTGAAAGCTCAATCTCAAGCCCTTCTTCTTTAAAGAACCCTTGAGTCAGGGCTACATATTGAGGAGCATAGAAAATGGAGTGGGTTACCTCGGATAGTTTGACTTTTGTAAGACTGCTCTGATTGCTACACCCTGTTAATATTAGAGATATCCCTAAGAGTAGTACGATAAGTAAAAGTGTAAACCGTTTCATTATGATCCCCCTCTTAAGTAATATTTTAAGATTTTTATATTTTGTTTTTTACAAGCAACCTCTCAAGATATACTACACCCTGATACATTAAAGCAGCTGCTATTCCAAGGATTATTACACTTGTCATAACGAGATCCAGCTTAAAAACTTGGCCACCATAGACTATTAGGTAACCCAATCCGGCTCGGGATACTAAAAATTCTCCAACTATTACCCCCACCCAAGATAACCCGACGTTAATTTTAAGAGCATTTATAATAGTTGGGAACGATGCAGGAAGAAGAACCTTAGTAAGTACTTGAAATTTAGTACCTCCAAATGTCTGCACTAACTTGATCTTTTCCTGGTCAACTGCAATGAATCCGCTTAACACCTCTAAAATAGTTATAATTAGAGAGATTGCCAGAGTCATTACAATAATTGCTGCAGGGCCAGCCCCTATCCAAACGATAAAAACCGGACCAAGGGCAATTTTAGGTAGACTGTTAAGAATAACTAAATATGGTTCAGAGACTTTGGATAAAAACTCAGACCACCATAAAATGATGGCAATCAGGGTCCCCGTAGTAGTTCCCAGAATGAAACCAACTATAGTTTCAAGACAAGTAATCCCAATGTGTTTGAAAAGCACCCCCTGTTCATATAGATTAGAAATGGTACTTAGTATCCTTGATGGTTGACTAGTGATAAAAGGATCCACTATTTTTAAACTAGCAAAGATTTCCCAAAGTGAAAAAGCAGCAATTAATATGAATAACTGTGTCAAACGTATTAAGATCTTTTCCCTTTTAACTTGCCGTAAGTAATTTCTATGTTCGGGAGATATATTTGCTTGTTTTAAGTTAGACATGGACATCCAGCTCCTTCCATATATTCTGGAAATAGGCCCTGAACTCTGGTGCTTCTCTAGAGCATAAGGGTGTCCTGTTATCACAGCTAAGGCTGATTTCATATATGTTTTTAACCGTTCCGGGTCGTTTAGATAAAACGATGACCCTGTCTGCCATACTGATACTCTCTGCAATATCATGGGTAACAAGAATAGCCGTTTTCTTTTCTTTTTTGATTATGGAATAAATATCTTCATTAACAGCCAGCCTTGTTTGGTAATCCAGTGCTGAGAAAGCTTCGTCGAGAAGGAGAATTTGAGGATCAGTAACAAGTGTTCTTATGAGAGCCGCTCTCTGTCTCATCCCACCAGAAAGTTGGTTTGGATATTTATTTCTGAAGTCGTATAGCCCATAAGTTTTTAACAGTTGGAAGGCACGCTCTTTAGCTTCTGGTGTTACAGCTTTTCTAATTTCCAGGCCAAGCATCACATTTTGAAAAATTGTCCTCCAATCGAAAAGATGATCCTTTTGGAGCATATAGCCAATTTTATTCGATGTGCCTGTTACCTTTTCACCATTGAGTAAAATGGTCCCAGAAGTTGGAGGGAGCAGCCCTGATATTATTGATAAGAGAGTGGATTTGCCACAGCCGCTTGGACCTACAATGCTCACAAATTCTCCATCCCTCACGGAGAAATTAATTTTTTCCAGAGCATTAATTTCTCCGTTTAGAGATTGATATTTCATACCAATGTTATGTACATTGACTACATATTTCAATGGTATTACCTCCTAAGTCAATCGGTTATGTAATAGTGTATTTGGGTATCAATTGATAGGTGAGTAGTTTGACAAGTTACCTCTTGGTTTTTAATCAATAACTTCCAAATTGACATTAGGAAAGCAGAAGTAAAAAACTTAGAAAAGTAAAAAGACCTCCATCGGGCAGGTCCTTCTTGCAGCTTTATGCTTAGTGCTTATGTAATTCTTGTCAAGCCCCATGGCAATAAATATTAGCGTGATACTCCAGGTCTTTTACTGAGCAGTGAAATACTCTTTCATCAGGGGAATTTATTACTGTAAAATGCTCAGAGTGAGCAGTAATACGCATTTCGGATTACCTTATTACTAGTTGAATACTTTCCAGATTTGTTTAAAAGTCTGAGTAAGCTTATAATAGATTATTGCGTTACGAAGTAAGATTATTCGAAAGGAATAAAAAGGAATAAATATGAAAACATTTGATTCCTTCACTGTTAGCGATGAGTATGAAGGTTTAACTGTTGAAGACTATTTAAAGCAGGTTTTAAAATATTCGGGCAGAAAGATTCAAAAACTTACTCGGAACAAAGGAATTTTACTTAACGGTAAGACTGTCTTTCTTCAAAAGAAGGTGAAACCTCGAGATGTCATAAGAATTCTTTCTTTAGAGGATAAGTCTTACGGGGTCTTACCAGAAGGGGGTGAGATTGATATTCTTTATGAGGATCGATATTTAATAGTTCTGAATAAACCTGGTAACTTGCTTGTACATCCGACCGGTCGAACGACACATGGGACTCTTGCCAATTATCTAGCCTTTTATTATCAAAAATGCGGTGTAACACTTACTATTCGTCCTCTACACCGTTTGGATAGGGAGACTTCAGGTTGTGTAGTGTTTGCAAAAGATTCTCGTACTCAATCTATTCTTGAACAACAATTACACAATGGAAAGTTAAAACGTAATTATTTAGCAATAGTGCAAGGTTTGATTCAACCACCAGATGGTACTATTAATGCACCGATAGGACCACATCTAACAATGCCCAATCGTCGAGCG
>JAJZSC010000042.1 GCA_021849995.1 Bacillota bacterium
ATAAATTGAAAATGATGCTGGCCGACAGGCTGTTTTTTACGGCAATGGTGGTATTGCCGCTTTTTATCACGGTGGCTGCCGGCTATGCCCTGAGATATGAAAAGCTGAACACCATTCCCATAGCGGTCGTTGATGAAGACAACACGGCATATTCGTCGGTATTGCTGGAGAGGCTGGAGAAAAAAGAAGGCTTCCGGATAATGGAGGTTGGACGCGATGATGCTGTGGCACTGCTTGAGGGCAACAAGGTGGAGCAGGTGTTTATTATAAAAAGCGGGTTTGAGGAAAAAATCAAAAGCGGGGAAAAGAAAGAACTTATCGATGTGGTCACTTCGCCATCCTCTTATTCTGCCAGCCTGACTTCGGAGGTCATTGCAGGCGAGGTCATGAGGCTGATTACCGGGGAGATAGCCGCGGACTGGGTGCAAGACGAGTACAAAAAGCTTGGCAAAGCCGCAGACGGCAGCCTACGGGAGGAAGTGGCCGCTTACAACGACTCCTTGTGGGAGCCAAAGCCGCTGATGACCATCATTTACAAAGAGATACAGGGCGGCGGTGGTATCGGCAATGTGGAGAGGGTTTCTCTGCCTGCCGCCACTGCCACCTCGACAGGAGTTATTGTGGCTTTCATGATGTTCTACATCCTGTTCAGCAGCGGCTGGCTTGTGGAGGAAAGGACCAACGGGACTTTAAAAAGGCTGGCGTCGGGACCCGGCGCGCTGTTGGTATCCTATATGGGAAGTATCCTTGCATTGCTGATTGCAGGCTTCATTCAGATTTTGCTTTTTTCCTTTATTGACAAGCTGGTCTTTGATGTGGAGCTTTTCCCGGGAGTGCTTGCCTATCCGCTGTTTTTCATGTATCTGCTTGCCGTCATATCCATCAGCCTTTTCCTGTCCGCGGTATTGAAAACCCAGGCCCAGCTTCAGGCAGGAGCTCCGGTGCTGGCACTGTTGACCGGATTTGCGGGGGGCAGCTTCTGGAATTTCGTTGAAATGCCAGACAGGATAAAGCTTTTGTCCATGTTTACTCCCCAGGGCTGGGTCCTGCAAGGCATCAAAGGGCTGATTGCGGAGCCTGCCGGCTTTGACGCCATACGGTTTCCCATGATGGTATTATTTGTCATATCATTGATTTTGATGCCGTTGAGTTATATTATAATTAATAAGAATATTAAAACCAATTGACTACCAATTGACTGCAAAGGAGAAACCATGCACAAGCTCTGGAACGTACTTCTGTTTCCTGCGAGACTATATGAGAAACTGACCGACAATAAGGCAACACTTATTGCCGGAATTATTTTAGTAGGGCTTATCGATTTTTTTATGCCGGATCCGGACAAGATATATAAAGCCTATTTTACAAATGCTTTGGGAAAGTCGGCCGCGGATATCCAATGGAATATCGCTGCTGCGGTTTTCATCATCCTGTTTCTTGGTCTTATCGACGTAATTTTCTTCTCTATTCCGCTATATGATATTTTTAAATTTTTCAAGAAAAAAGAAGGGCAGCCGCATCAGGCAACTGCCATTAAAGTAATCAAAGCATACATAATGTCTCATTTTTTGATTATCCCTGTGAGTGAGATTCTTCATTTTACTGTATTCCGCCATATAACCCAAAACAGCAGCAACAGTGAGATAGTAATTGCCGAGGTTCTGTTTCTGCTGATTATGGTCTGGACTGCGGCCGTCGTGACCCGCGGAATAAACAGCCTCTTTAAACCGGGATTTATTTTCAGGAGATTTACCTTCCTGATCGTATTCATCTGGAATTACCTGATCATCATGGTATTTGACTTTCAGATACTCAACTGGCTGTTCAAGCTCCTTAAGTAGCTGCCTCAGCTATACATGGTTTTCCTCAAAGCTGCAATGTCTTCGCTTTCCAGGTACTCATCATAGGTCATCTGCCTGTCGATGAGACCTTTTGGCGTTATCTCCATGATCCTGTTGGCTACCGTCTGGACAAACTGGTGGTCATGGGAAACAAACAGGACGGTGCCTTTAAAATTGATAAGGCCGTTGTTCAGCGCCGTAATGGATTCCAGGTCCAGGTGGTTTGTGGGCTCGTCAAAAAGCAGGACATTGGCGCCGGAAAGCATCATTTTGGACAGCATGCAGCGGACCTTTTCACCGCCGGACAAAACATTGGCCTTTTTTAGGGCTTCCTCCCCCGAAAACAGCATCCTGCCAAGCCAGCCCCGTACGAAGGTCTCGGTCTGATCCTTTGAAAACTGCCTCAGCCAGTCCACCAGGTTCAGGTCCACATTGTCGAAAAAGGCGGAATTGTCCTTGGGGAAATAGGACTGTGAGGTGGTGATTCCCCATTTGAAATCCCCCGCGTCGGCAGGGATTTCCTCCATCAGTATCCTGAAAAGCGTGGTTTTGGGCAGGCCGTTGGGGCCTACAAAAGCGATCTTGTCTCCCTTGTTTACAGTGAAGCTCAAGTTTTCCAGCACTTTTTCGTCCTGGAGCTCTTTCGTAATGCCATTCACTTCAAGCAGTATGTTTCCGGCCTCCCGGTCGGGCTTAAAGTCCACAAAGGGGTATTTTCTCGAAGAAGGCTTGATATCTTCAAGGGTAAGCTTTTCCAGCAGCTTTTTGCGGGAGGTGGCCTGCTTGGCTTTGGAGGCGTTGGCGCTGAAACGCTGGATGAATTCCTGCAGCTCGCTGATTTTGGCTTCCATTTTTTTATTCGCGTCTTTGGCCTGCTGCAGGGCGAGCTGGCTGGACTCGTACCAAAAATCGTAATTGCCGGTATACAGCTGTATTTTGCCGAAATCGATATCGGCGATATGGGTGCACACCTTGTTTAAAAAATGCCGGTCATGGGATACCACGATTACCGTGTTTTCGAAATTGTATAAAAAGTTTTCAAGCCATGAAATGGAGGCGATATCCAGATGGTTTGTGGGCTCGTCCAGCAGAAGAGTGTCGGGGTTTCCGAAAAGCGCCTGGGCCAGCAGCACCTTAACCTTGTCGTTGCCGTCCAGGTCACTCATTTTTTTGTAATGAAGCTCTTCCCCTATGCCCAGTCCGTTCAGCAGGGTTGCCGCCTCCGACTCCGCTTCCCAGCCGTTGAGCTCGGAAAACTCGCCTTCAAGCTCCGATATCCGGATGCCGTCTGCCTCCGAAAAATCCGGCTTGGAATACAGCAGGTCCTTTTCGTCCATTATTTCGCAAAGCCTTTTATGACCCATAATAACAGTCTTTAATACTTCGAATTCATCAAATTCATAATGGTTCTGCCTGAGTACCGCCAGCCTTTCTCCGGTGTTCATGAAGACCTCGCCCTTGTTGGCGTCCATTTCACCCGAAAGGATCTTTAAAAAGGTGGATTTGCCCGAGCCGTTGGCGCCGATGATACCGTAGCAGTTGCCCGGAGTGAATTTTATACTTACATTATCAAATAATACACGGCCTCCGAACCGGAGTGATATGCCGTTTGTGCTGATCATTGCGTGTTTACCTTCCTTCATTTTGGTTGCTTGTGTCATTATAGCACATACCATTATAACTTTTCCATTGTAAAAACGCGATGCTTGCAAAAGTAAGGAATAGTAAGGACACCATCAGGGGATATTTCTCTGGCTATGATCTTGATACGGTTGCTCAAGTTGACAATGATAGAATGTTTGTGCTTATAGGGCAGAAAAAAGGTTATAATTCAGAGCAGTAAGAAGAGCCTGTGCCCCTCTTACTGCAAGGTCATTTTTTGCAAATCGGACAGCATTTTCTCACCATCTTTTATATGCTGCTGCAGATGTGCAATGTGTTCATTATCATTTGTACGTCTTAATTCATCAAGCTCCAGCCTGTGTGCATCCAGGGAGCCTCTCAGGTCATTGAAAAGAGTTATTGCCTCGTTAAAATCGATCCCTCCGTTTGCTTTAAGTTGGTCAAAACGGTGTTTTATACTGGAACAACTCATATCATAGCCTCCTATAATGTTTATATAACATAGTTTGTAAGAAAGCAGGAATTTTATTCAATTTTTGCCCGTAATAAAAATCTTTACATTAACATCTCGGGTAGTCGGCGTCATTAAGTCAGGCCTTCGCTGTGGGAAAGCTAAACGCCGCAATTGGGAAAAATTGAATAATAATAGTGTTCAGTTCATCTTGACTTTATCAAAATACAAATATACAATATCATTTGCAGGGTAACGGATTCGATTGCTTAGCTGACAATAAAAAAGCTGCAAATATGCTGAATATGTGTCCCGGTGGCCTAATGGATAAGGTAGCGGATTCCGGTTCCGCTGATGTGGGTTCGATTCCTATCCGGGACGCCAAAAACAAAAGTCACAGCGAAGACTGTGACTTTTGTTTTTGCTTTCACCAGTGGATGGGAATCGAACCCGGGAGGGCACGAGCGTGAAGAAAAATGCGCAGCATTTTTTAGCGAGTGCGCGAGGATTGCCGGGGAGCCCACAATCCGAGCGTAGAGCGTAGCGAAGCGGCGCGTCGATTCCTATCCGGGACGCCAAGTAAATTGGTCAATATAGATGCAAGTCCATTTTGGCCAGTAACCATGCGGGATAGCGGGCTTTTTGAGAGCCATTTTAGAAAGCCCGTTTTCAATAGATGCATCAGATATTTTGTGGCACACTGATGGGACTTGATCCCTTGTATAGATTTCCAGAACCGGTGGATACGTTCCCTTGTACAGCGCACGTTGAAACGATAATAATGATGACGAATTGTGGTAAAAACAAAAAATAAGGGGGTCTGACCACTATATGTAGTGGTTTTGGAGCGAATAATGGGCAAAAATCGAGGCCCAAAAGTGCAAATTTTGGCCCGTTTTTTTGGCCGTTTTCATAGATGACAAAGGGTAGTTGAGAGGATGTTACTCTAAAAATCGATTAAAGTAAAAAGTATGCCCGCTTCGAATACATATGATTAATAGTTCAATCTCCCCAGCTCTATCGCTTAAAAATGAAGCAAAAGGACTTGAAACCTCGAGGGTTTAGTTTTTAAAATGTTTATGATAGACTGGCTATATATCATTTATAATGCTTTTTATATATAAAAGAAGGTGATCAAAATGACATTGCAGCAATTAAAATATGTCGTAAAGGTTGCAGAAAAAGGCTCTATCAATGAAGCGGCAAAAGAATTGCTTATTTCCCAGCCAAGCCTGTCCAGCGCAATCATGGAGCTTGAAAAAGAAGTGCATATAACTATTTTTATCCGCAATAACAGAGGCGTCTCGATTACAAATGAAGGCATGGAATTTCTAGGTTACGCCAGACAGGTATTGACGCAGTCTGAGTTGCTGGAATCGAAATATATTAGTAACACGCCAATGAAGCAACGCTTTTGCGTATCCACACAGCACTACACCTTTGCTGCGAATGCCTTTGTGGAATTGGTAAAGGAATTCGGTCTTGACGAATATGAGTTTGCACTGAATGAAACAACCACTTATCAAATCATTGAAGATGTGAAAACTTTGTTCAGTGAAATCGGAATCATCTATCTGAGCTATTATAATGAGGCTGTTATCCGCAAGATTCTCAAAGAGAACAGTTTGGTTTATACAGAGATATTTACTGCCAAGCCTCATATTTTCCTTTACAAGCATCATCCACTGGCTAACAAAAAAACAGTTGAACTCAATGATTTGGATCATTATCCTTGCATTTCGTATAATCAGGGTCAGAATAATGCGTTTTATTTCTCGGAAGAGATTTTAAGCACCCGAACAGTTAAAAAGAGCATTCGAGTAAGCGACCGCGCTGCAGTAGTGAATTTTTTAATCGGCTTAAACGGATACACGATTTCATCGGGAGTATTTCCCAAATATCTTCACGGTGATGATATTATCTCTGTTCCCTTGAATGTGGACGAAAAAATACAGATTGGAACAATCGTGCATAAGGACACTGTTTTATCTGATCTCGGGAGAATTTATATAGAAGCATTGCGCCAATATGCTAAATGTGTGTAGAATGACGGTTACCTCTTGCTGTCCGAGATGAAGGATGGTAAGAGTTATTTATAGGTTCAAGCTATATCACGATATACAAAATCGGTGTTACCCTATATAGAAATAATTATGTTATGCTTTCAATAGAGCAAGAATCATTGCGCTGCATCTTCCTAGAGAGATGCATTTATTGAGGAGGCATACATACTATGAAAGACGAAACAAAATGTCTGCATGCAGGGTATCATCCTAAAAATGCAGAGCCCAGAGTAGTACCGATTTTTCAAAGTACGACTTACGTTTATGATTCCACGGATGATGTTGCCGCTGTGTTTGACGATCCGATGAAAAGCCTGATTTATTCCCGCTTCGGCAATCCGACAGTCATGGCCGTAGAGGATAAGATAGCCGAGCTCGAGGAAGGTGTTGGCGCGTTGTGCACTTCTTCGGGTCAAGCTGCAGCCTTGCTTGCAATTCTGAATATCTGCAACGCAGGCGACAGTTTTATCAGTACACCGCAAATATACGGCGGAAGTATTAATCTGTTTTCTTTTACGCTTAAGCGTCTAGGAATTGAATGTATTTATTTGAAGCAAGATGCCACCGATGATGAAATCCTCCACGCATTCAAGCCCAATACAAAAGCGGTGTTTGGAGAAACGCTAGCAAATCCTGCACTTACGGTTTTGGATATCGAAAGATATGCAAGACTCGCTCATATGCGTAACGTTCCCTTGATTGTGGACAACACATTTGCCACTCCAATTTTATGCAAGCCGTTTGAATTTGGCGCGGATATTATCATTCATTCCACAAGCAAATATATGGACGGCCATGCAGTTCAGGTGGGCGGCGTGATCGTGGACAGCGGCAAATTTGATTGGGCAAAAGGAAGTTTCCCAGGATTAACGGAGCCAGACGAATCCTATCACGGAATCTGTTATACGGAAACTTATGGTAATAAGGCATTTATCATAAAGGCAAGGATGCAGCTTATGCGGGACTTCGGAGTATATCCTGCGGCGCATTCGGCATTTTTACTCAATCTCGGGTTGGAGACTCTGGCAGTAAGAATGAAACAATACTGCGAAAATGCAATGACAGTTGCCGAATATCTGGAAGATTTGGACAAGGTGGAAAGAGTGATTTATCCAGGCCTGAAAGGTGATGCAAACCATGCATTGGCGCAGAAATATCTGAAAGGATGCAGCGGAATCATTACTTTCGTAATCAAAGGAGGCAGAGCCAATGCCGTCAAGTTTATGGACGCATTGGAGCTTGCTTCAAATGAAGTCCATGTTGCCGATATTCGTACAAGCGTTTTGCATCCTGCAAGCGAAACACACCGTCAGCTAAATGATGAGCAGCTTGCTGCGGCAGGTATCGATACAGGGATGGTCCGCATTTCGGTGGGGCTTGAAAATGTAACAGATATTATTAGAGATTTAGAAAAAGCATTTGCAGAAATTCACTGAAAGAGGGGATTTTTGCAATGAGCACTCAAGCAGTTATAGCGTTTCTTTTATATGCATTAATCAACGCCTTTACTCCAGGGCCAGGTAACATCCTAGCATTAAATACGGTAGCCAATTACGGTTGGTCAAAAGGCAGAAAATTGTTTTTAGGGATTTTTGCAGGATACTATGCCGTTCAGATTATCTGCGCAATATTTGTTTTTGGATTAAATGAATTGCTGAATCCTGTAATGTCGATCATGAACTATATTGGAGCAGCTTATATTCTATATCTTTCCATACATGTAGCGATCAGCAAACCAATAGAAACAGAGGAACAAAAGAGTGCGTCGTTCTGGAAAGGATTCATGCTTCAATTCGTGAATGTCAAAATATATTTGTTTGGTGTAACAGCCTTATCCGGATATGTTGTACGATATTATTCAACACTTGAAATGTTAATATTCTTTGAACTTACTATTGCTACCATTGGCACAATCGCAACATTAACTTGGATTTTCTTAGGTAAGATATTTAGACAGGCGTATCAAAAACATTTCCGTATTATTAATATCATACTAGCTGTGGTACTGCTTCAATGTGCTTGGAGTATGCTGTTTGAATAAAGACGAATTTCTTTATTGCATAACTGTTCATCTATATGTTGCATTGATATACTTCGGAGATTTCTTTAGCTATACTATACTGATTATAGTTACATCGGGCCTTTTTAAAATACTGGAGGGATATGAACCCTCGCAAAAATCTTGATGCCTTTGATTTATATACAGGTCAAAAACGGAGTGCCTTTCCGACGCCGATTAAAAAAATGAGGGCTATGTTTTTCTGAAAATGAAAAGCATAGCCCTTTTTTTATTTCCCTTAAAGCACTGACAACTCAAAAAAAGATTGGAGGACAACACAATGTCAAATGAAACAATGCGCTTCTTCTTTCCACTGAAGATCATCAGCTATTCCCAGTATGACTGCTTGGAAGATGATCTGGAGGATATCTCTCCCAGGGAAGCGGTCTCGTATGAGGATCAAATCCTCGCCGCCATCTCAAAAGAAAACCGGCGCTTCCCAAACGAACGTGGGCTGGCCGAGTACCTCGACACGGATGCGCTGAAAGAAAAAGTACGGAGCCTTCATCCTTCCGTCGAGGCATGGAACGGTGAGCTCTGGGGCGTGATGACCGCTCATGTAAACGGCGAGCTTACCCCGGAGGAAACGGCCGGGCTGATTTTGGAGGTGGAGGGACAAAATTCTGACGGTTGGGGCGAAGGTTTTGAGCAACGTCCCATCAAAACTCCGGACGGTGAAATCTACGTCAGCTTCTGGAGCAGCGGCAGCGGATACTTTATCAAGCCGGAGCAGGAACTGAAACAGACAACGCCCGACCTCGACTATGGAGGCCCGGTGATGGGAGGAATGTGATGAGTAAGATATTTTCCCTCATTGGTTTGGAAACTAACACCGGTATCCGTGATGTAGCCATCATGGGCGGCATCCCCGAAGTAGAGGACATACAGAATTCCCGGACATATCAGGAACTGGTGGAGGACTGCGGCAGCTCGGAATACATTTCCGTGGTTGTCCAGTCCTTCCAATATGGAAACGGTCCGCCCGAACCCGCCGACATGGAGGACTTGCAATGGATCGGTGCACACCACGAAATCATTGAAAACGGTGAGGCGGTAAAGCTGCAGACGGTTCGCTTCGCCATCCTGTATCCCGACCAGGGAATGCAGATGAACATGTAGTGCTCTTTGGTTTCTCCTGAAACTGAAGGGTGTTTTTCATTTTAAAAGGAGTTGATCAAATGCAGAAAGAAAAAGTGATGACCGTAACGCTCATGCGGTCGGACTTATATGACGCGCCGGGATACATCGGCGCATACCTGACCCTTCCCGCCAGTGGGGATGAGATACAGGACGCAATGGATCGCGCCCGGATCAGGGACGGTCTGCCATATCAAATTGTCGAGTGCTTTAATATGCAGGGCGAGGAACTGAACTTCATTCAGGAGAAGCCTTCCCTCGATGAACTAAATTTTTTGGCACACCGCATCAGCGATCTGCCCACGCATGACCTGCTGGCTTTCAACGGGTGTGTGGTGATGGGCGATGAACGGCCGGACATGAAAGCACTCATCAATCTAACTTATAGTCTGGAAGATGTCCATGTGGTTCCCGTGAACAATGATCGGGAGCTCGGGAAATTCTATGTGGACAACGATTTTATCGATGCGATCAATCATATACCGCTGGAGTATCAGAAGGAACTGCTGGAGCTGCTGGACTATGAGAAAATAGACTATGAACAGCGGAAAGCGGAAGGCGGTATTTTCAAGAATGGCTATTATGTAGTGCATGGCTCCGGTGTTATAAACCAAATCTATGACGGCGTTCACCTTCCCGATCTACCGGAGGAAGCACCATATATTTTCAAACTCCAACTAGCCGAGGCGGATTTTAATATGGAAGATAAGGAACCGGATAAGATTGTGCCGCTTCTCCTGCCAGCTGGAGATAAGAAAATCCTTACGGCACTGGAGCAGCTGGGTGCGGTATCACTGGAGGAATGTGTGTTTACCCATTGCTCCAGTCCCATTCCGATGCTGGAGCAGGCGTTCTCTTTCAGTGAGGACATTGATAAAATGAATCTCCTTGCCGAACGTATCCGAGAACTGGAGAACGCCGGAGAGCTTCCGAAATTTAAAGCCGCCCTGGAAATCAGCGATTGCTCGGACATCGATCAGGCGTTGGACTTGACCAGAAACCTGGACTGCTACGATTTTAATCCTGACCTGTCCTCACCGGAGGAATATGCAATGCAGGAATTCCTCAGACGCTATCACATTCCGGAAAGCGATCCCGACTTGAAGCTGCTCCACTTTTCACGCTGCGATCCCAAATGGATGCAGGAAGTGAAAGCCGTTAACACTCCCTATGGCATCATCCAGCGCAACGACCGGGAGATGACACTGGACTATTCCATCAAGCAAACCGGCCAGCAGATGGGCTGACCGATCAATTACATATCGGAACAAGAAGGCGCTGTCTTTACAAAAAAGGCAGCGCCTTTTTTGTATTCCGAGGAAGGAGCTGAGGCTATGAACCATGATCTAAAAACAGAACAAAAAACAATCGCGGAGATCACCGGCCCTCCGACGTATACCGTGCCATCCCCAAAGGAGCCTTCCCGCTGTGAGGGCTGTCCTTACCCCGGTGTCGGCTTTATCTGCTGGAGCCCTGACGGTTCCTGTTTAAAGACCGACCTGGATCGGATGCACGGCAAAAAGAAAGGCAGGTGATGCGATGAACAGCCCCGTTAGCTGGGTGGGCGGCAAGAAAGCACTCCGGGATATCATTTATGAAAGGATGCCCAAGGAATACGGTCGGTATATTGAAGTTTTCGGCGGCGGGGGTTGGGTGTTGTTCGGGCGAAAGCCTGATACCTGCATGGAAGTCTACAATGATTTTAACTCCGACCTAACAAACCTGTTTCACTGTTTCCGCGACCGCCCTCTGGCTTTAATAAAAGAGCTGGGCTTCCTTCCCCTGAACGGACGTGACGAATTTTATGTCCTTAGAAAATATCTGGAGAAGGAGGAATTCACAAACGAGTATCTGCAGGAGGAACTGGAGCTCGCCCAAGTTTATCTCCCTGTACCACAGTTCGAGGATATCAGAACAATACTCACAGAAAGTGCTCAGTTGAATGATGTAAAGCGTGCCGCCATCTTTTTCAAAACCATTCGATTGAGCTATGGAAGCGGCTGCACCAGCTACGGCTGCCAGCCCTTCGACATTCGTAAAACTTTCCACCTTATTTGGGAAGCAAGCCGCAGGCTAAAAGATACGGTCGTTGAGAACAAGGATTTTGAAGAACTGATTAAGCAGTACGACCGTGAAAATGCCTTAGTTTATTGCGACCCGCCATATTACCAGACGGAAGGCCATTATACCGTAGTGTTCCGCAAGGAGGATCACTACCGTCTGCGGGATACCCTGGCAGCCTGCAAGGGGAAGTGGCTGGTCAGCTACAACGACTGTGAATTCATACGTGAGCTGTATCAGGACTTCCGGATCGAATCGGTCAGCCGGCTGAACAATCTCGCCCAGCGCTATGAAAACGGCTGCGAGTATGCGGAAGTCCTGATCTCCAACTACGACACCGGCGAACGGCTGCGGGATATGCCGACCCAGCTGGGGCTCTTCGACCTTGCCGGTTTTTATGGCATGGAACAACCATTCAAAAATCATATTTAGGAGGAAATTATTATGAAACTTATTGAAAAGCGTATCTGCCTAGACAATGAAGGCCGCCTGCAATTGCCCATGGAATTCATCAATGTGGCAGCTCTCCAACCCGGCGCGGAGTTAACCGTGACCCTGGCGATTCCGGAGGAAGGCTTGCTTCCCTGCCCGGTGATGGTCGTCTCGCCGGACGCCCCGGTTGCCTTTGCCTTCGCCCCGGACTGTGGTGAGGATGAGGAACCGGAGGATGACTTCGCGCTTCCTCATGAGCTTTTGAACGCCGCCGGCATTCCCATCGATAGCGATCTGGACGTCAGCTGCGTTCCCGGCGCCATCATCATCAAGGAGTCGGATATCATGAACCGTCTGCCGGACGGCCTCAGAACCCTGTTCAATTCCTTCGGCATCCACCCCGAAACCGTGCGCGACGTCATGAAAAAGGAGGGCTATTTCGTATGAAAGCAAAGCCTATATACAAGATTATGGACGGCAAAGGCCGCGTCCTCATCCCCAAGGAGCTCCGCACCGCAACCGGCATGGACTACGGCGATATCGTCAAGGTCAGCTTCAGTCAGGGA
>JAJZSC010000043.1 GCA_021849995.1 Bacillota bacterium
GGACATCGCTACGATTTGGATTGTTTAAAGGCGGTTATCGGTACTGATGCTGGATACATTGGGATGATTGGGAGCAGGCGAAGAGTGAAAGCGATGTTTGAGCTTCTGCAGGAGGAAGGAGTGGACAAGAACAGGTTACAAAGAGTTAGAGCGCCAATTGGTCTTGACATTGGAGCCCAAACTCCGGCAGAAATTGCTCTAAGTATCGCTTCGGAAGTAGTAGCTGTTTTGAGGGGAGGCAGTTGTCTGCCCTTGAGCAGGCGTGGAGAGGATAATAATGGATAAAGCACTTCTTTATAAAATTTGTCAGTTAACCGAACAAGGTGAACACTTTGCCATTGTGACAGTTGTTAGTACCAAAGGATCAACACCCCGTAAGGCTGGAGCAAGTATGATTGTGGAAAGGAATGGCATAATAACCGGCACAATTGGTGGAGGGTGTGCGGAAGCGGAAGTGAAGTTAAAAGCGTTATCAGCAATAGACAAGCTACAGTCGAGCATTTATGAGGTGAAAATGCTTAATGATGTTGCAGAAGAAGAAGGAATGGTCTGCGGTGGCGTAATGGAAGTGTTTATTCAAGTTACTTAAGTTCTTAAACTTTTGAGGATACCCGTACCCAATTACAAAATCTGAAAAATTTAGCAAAGTACTAGAAAATGCCGCTTGGCCCATACGAATATATCGAAATCGATCAGCTTATGGTAAAGACGCCTTGCAAAGAATACAGGATTCATATTCAATTACCCTTGAAGCATAACAATTAAAATGTTAAACTAGATTTAAGAATTATTTCTTACATTTTGGAGGCCAAGGATGCCCTCGAGTTTACCTTGAGGGTATTTTTTTATTACCCTTTACCGAATATCATCCGTGGGGAGGACAGTGCTTGTGATTCAATTAGAAGGTGTCCATAAACATTTCGGCCAATTGCACGTTCTTAAAGGTATCAATCTTAATGTAAATACCGGGGAGAAAATGGTAGTAATCGGTCCCAGTGGCTCAGGTAAGAGTACCCTTATACGGTGTATGAACCTTTTAGAAAAACCTAGTTCAGGCAAAGTCATAGTCGATGGGGTAGAGATTACTGCGCCCAAGGCTCCAGTTGCTAAGGTTCGCCAATCAGTCGCTATGGTTTTCCAGCAGTTTAATTTATATCCTCACAAGACGGTATTGGAAAATTTAACCTTAGCTCCTATTCTCATCAAAGGGGTATCCAAGGCTGAAGCTGAAGAGTCAGGAATGGCCTTTTTAGACCGGGTGGGACTGAAGGCTAAAGCCAATGTTTATCCTTCCCAGCTTTCCGGGGGTCAGCAGCAACGTGTCGCAATTGCCCGAGCTTTAAATATGAAGCCAAGGATTATGCTTTTTGATGAACCGACCTCGGCCTTAGACCCAGAAATGATTCAAGAGGTCTTAGATGTTATGGTTGATCTTGCTCATGAAGGAATAACCATGGTTGTAGTTACTCATGAAATGGGCTTTGCTCGACAAGTGGCGGATCGGGTCGTTTTCATGGACGAAGGACAAATTTTGGAGCAGGGAACTCCAGCGCATTTCTTCTCCAATCCTTCTCATGAAAGAACCAAACTATTTTTAAGTAAGATTTTGCGCTAAATAGCGCAGGAATAATTAAAATAAGGAGGAGATTAAATGAAAAAATTAGGTGTATTTATGGTGAGTATTCTATTAGTCGGAAGTTTGTTAGCAGGATGTGGATCTACTACTTCTTCCAAAACTGATAATACCGCTTCCGGACCAAAGGATGTCAATGCAATTAAGAGTCGTGGAGTTCTTAAGGTTGGAGTAAAGGTTGATGTTCCGAAATTTGGATATAAAGATCCTCAAACTAACAAAACTGATGGGTTTGAGATAGATTTGGCCAGGGAAATGGCTAAGAAAATCGTTGGGGATTCTAACAAGCTGGAATTATCACCAGTAACAGCTAAAACTCGTGGACCTCTCTTAGATAGTGGTGATGTAGATATGGTTATCGCCACCTTTACTATCACGGAAGAGCGTAAGCAAAGCTACAATTTCACTGATCCTTATTACATCGATGGTGTGGGCTTGCTAGTCAAGAAAGCAGGCGGTTATCAGAGCTTAAAAGATCTTAATGGCAAGAAGATTGGGGTAGCTCAGAGTGCTACTAGTAAAAAAGCAGTGCAAGCTGAGGCTGATAAGCTCGGAATTAAGATTACCTTCCAAGAATTTGCAACTTATCCGGAAATTAAGACTGCCTTGGATTCTGGCCGGGTAGATGCCTTCTCTGTTGACAGGTCGATCCTCTACGGTTACTTAGATGATTCTACTGTAATCCTACCAGACAAATTCAGCCCACAAGAGTATGGTATTGCCACTAAAAAAGGGAACGATGGGTTAGCTAAATTATTTAATGATACGGTTAATGAACTTAAGAAATCTGGTGAGCTAGATAAACTCATTAAGAAGTGGGGTCTATAAACGTGACCGGACCATTTGCTTGGTTTAAGTGGCAAGCACTCTTTCGCGATTGGCATATTTTTGCTGAAGGTTTCGGAAATACTTTACTTGCTTCCGTCCTAGCTTTAGCCTTAGCTTTGGCTTTAGGAATAATCTTCGGGGTTTTGGGGTCAACACATCAGAAAGTATTTAAGCTATTCAGCCGTATATATGTAGAAATAATTCAAAATACTCCTTTGGTTATTCAGGTGTTCTTTCTATACAATGGGCTTCCCCACCTTGGTGTTATGCTCCCGGTCCTAAGCGTTGGAGTGTTTGGGGTAGGTATCTACCACGGGGCTTACATTGCAGAAGTGGTTAGAGCCGGCATCCAATCTATTCACCGCGGACAGATGGAAGCAGCATTATCACAGGGATTTTCTTTCTGGGGTGCGATGCGTCACGTTATTTTACCTCAGGCTGCGAGAGTAGTATTGCCCCCTCTTACTAACCAGGCGGTGAGCTTGATTAAAAATACGTCCGTACTGGCTATGATTGCCGGAGGGGATCTCATGTATCATGCCGACTCTTGGTCAGCAGAAAATATTTATTACGGACCAGCCTATGTCACTGTGGGTGTACTCTATTTGATCTTGTGTTTTCCCTTAGCCCAATTCGCCCGCTATTTGGAGCGTAAGACGGAGGTGTCAGCTTAATGCAAGAAGTTTTTCAGCCGTACATCTTCCGCTTTTTGGGTCAGGGACTTCTCACTACCCTTTATCTGTCAGTTATGACGATCATTTTTAGTGTTATTATCGGAACTTTGCTTGGAATAGCCCGCTATTCACGGCAACCTGTTCTTTCTCAGATAGCTGCCTTTTATATTGAAACAGTACGCAACATTCCAATGCTTTTGTTTATTCTCGTAATGCGTTTTATGACGACCTTAAAGCCAGTCAATGCCGGGATTTTAGCCATGACGATTTTCACTTCAGCCATTATTGCTGAAATCGTAAGGGGAGGGCTTAATTCCATCGACAAAGGGCAATGGGAAGCTGCCAAGTCCCAAGGCTTTTCTTACCTCCAGACCCTGACACATATCATCATACCCCAGGCTTTACGAAAGATGATTCCCCCGCTTGCATCTCAGTTTATTACTGTAGTAAAAGATACATCATTTGTCTGGGCTGTCGGAGTGGAGGAGCTTACTGGGAAAGGCTTGATCATCATGGGTCAATATGGTTCAACAGAGCAAGTATTTACGATTTTCGGCATAATCGCTTTGACTTACTTTGTTCTCAATTACGCTCTGTCAGTGTTTGCGCGCAATCAACAGCGCAAGATGTTATACCAGAGTTATTAAGTAAAAATGTAAAAATGTAAAAATGTAAAAATGTATTAGCAATGTATTTTGTGTTATTTAATTAAAGTGCTAGACAAAAATTATTTTATCGCTATAATAAAGATATCAATCGATCAAGGGAGTCAATCTCAAGTAATAAGCAATGGCGCTTAATCCAAGTATCCAACTTGTGGTTAAGCGCTTTCTTGTTTATAAACTCCTGCTCTTATTACCCTCCTATCGGCAATGGCGCCGTTTTTATACCATAAGGTATGGAAACGGCGCTTTGCTTTTGAAGGTTGGAAATGGCTCTTTGCTTTTGAAGGTTGGAAATGGCTCTTTGCTTCAGAGGTAATATTATCATGAAAAGGAGGGCTGTATAAAATGAAATCTAGCGAAGACAACTTGTTCCAGCCTTCCTTAGAGCGAGCGGCACTGCTGTTAGCCTTAACCCAGACGAGAGAGGACGAGGAAAAGTTAAAAAAAGAGTTGATCCAGACTCATGGATTTCGTTGCGGGGTTACGGAAATTGGTGGAACAGTCTCTATCCTTCAGCACAATGGTAAGTTAACCAATTCGGTTCTTTCAGCAGCGTTTAATACTGGAGTAATTGCCAAGGAACCAAAAAAAATTCACGCTTTAGTTCATGCCGCGCTGGAGGCCAGCAACAGTATTTTTATCCACACTAACGGTAATACGAGTTTTGCTCTAAAAATCGGTTTAGCTACAGATCTTGACTGGATCGCTGTTGCCATATTTGGCAGATCCTCCTTGCATCCTCTCTCTGAGCATTGTCGAGTAGGACTGGGGTATATGCATCTATAGGATTAGTGAATTATATCGAGTTATCCTTAAGTGAACTAGTGTAAATCCAGAGAAAAAGTGAAGTATAGTGGATCAGTGAAATTATGTGTGTTGGTTTAATACAAATGGGGCACCAAGTGTAGACTTGGAGCGAGCAAGTGTTTAAGAGAGCCCTTTATTCTTTCAAGAATTAAAGGGCTCTCTTTGTTTTTTACCATTCAGAAAGTTGTCTTTATTTATATTCCATAAAGGGAGGTGGTGCCATGGGCTTTTAATAATACGAGTCTTAGCACACTTTACTTCCCGGGCGAGAATCAAAAATCTATTTCCAAACACATAGGAGAATTTAACTATGAAAATGATTAGAGCTATTGTGAGACCGGAAAGAACAGAAATTATTGCGGCAGCTTTAGCAGAAGCTGGTTTGCCTTCCCTTACTAAGGCGCATGTCTTTGGACGGGGTAGGACTAAAGGGATTCGAATCGGTGATGTTGTCTATGATGAATTTCCTAAAACATTATTTCTTATGGTAGTTGAAGATGAAAACGTCGGAAAGGCTATTTCCGTAATTTTAGAAAATGGTAAAACAGGCAACATGGGAGATGGGAAAATCTTTGTGACGGAAGTAGAAGAAGCATATACCATCAGTACTGGCACAAAGGGGTTGTAAGTATGAAAGAGATTATGGCGTTTATACGGAGACATCAAGTTCCTGCCACCAAAAAGGCGCTTGAAGATGCTGGGTTTCCGGCGCTTACGATCCAGAGTGTTGAAGGCAGAGGAAAACAATATGGAATCGGCGGCTGGGCGGCGGAAATTGACCCAGCGCTTACAGCAGTAATGAGTCCAGCCCATGCAATGGAAAGCCGGATCAACTGGATACCAAAACGGATGCTTACTTTAGTCGTTCAAGATGATGAGGTTGAAAAAGCTGTTACAACCATTATAAAGGCTAATCAAACAGGGCACACCGGGGACGGTAAGATTTTTGTCAATCCACTAAACGATGTTATTAGGGTTCGGACCAACGAATCTGGGCTGGAAGCCGTTACGTAAGTTTAAAATTAACTTTACTCTGATCAATCTTGGAAAGTAAATGCAAATTAAATAATTAACTAGTTAGAAGAAGGAGAGGTTTTAGATGAGACAGGTTGCTATATATGGTAAAGGCGGAATTGGAAAATCTACAACTACTCAAAACACAGTTGCAGCCTTGGCGGAAATGGGTAAGAAGGTGACTATAGTAGGGTGTGACCCTAAAGCAGATTCGACTCGACTAATTCTTCATAGTAAGGCCCAGGCCACTGTTATGGATTTAGCCCGGGAACGTGGTACTGTTGAAGATTTGGAGCTTGAGGATGTCCTTTTGGAAGGGTTTGCAGGGATTCGATGCGCCGAGTCAGGCGGACCAGAACCAGGCGTTGGTTGTGCTGGTCGGGGAGTTATTACAGCGATCAACTTCCTGGAGGAAAACGGTGCGTATACCCCTGAAACAGATTACGTTTTCTACGATGTATTGGGAGATGTCGTGTGCGGCGGTTTTGCAATGCCGATCCGGGAAAATAAAGCTCAAGAAATCTATATCGTTACCTCTGGTGAGATGATGGCCATGTACGCAGCCAACAATATTGCCAAAGGTATCTTGAAATATGCCACTACCGGAAGTGTGCGGTTAGGCGGTCTAATCTGCAATAGCCGTAAAGTAGATAAGGAATATGAACTCATCGAGGAACTGGCTAAACGCTTAAATACCCAGATGATTCACTTTCTCCCAAGAGATAACCAGGTGCAACGTGCAGAGCTAAGGAAAATGACTGTAATTGAGTACAGCCCTGAGCATCCACAAGCAGATGAATATCGTGCTTTAGGTAGAAAAATAGACCAAAATACTAAGATGTGCATCCCTACCCCGCTTGAGATGGATGAATTAGAAGAATTGCTGATGGCCTACGGAATCATGGAAGAATAATCATTTATTTTCAATTTGGTTTTAAGTTGAGGAGGACAGTCCTATGAGTAAGGTTGATTTGCTAAAGAAAACAGTCGAAGAGGTCCTCAGCGTATACCCTGAAAAAGCCCAGAAAAACCGGAGCAAGCACATTGCAATTAAGGAGGACGGTTGCGCTACCTGTGCCGTTAAATCCAATGCTAAATCTGTGCCGGGGGTAATGACTGCTCGTGGTTGTGCCTTTGCAGGTTCCAAAGGGGTTGTTTACGGACCGATTAAAGACATGATTCACTTATCCCACGGCCCGGTCGGATGTGGATATTACTCCTGGAGCACACGGCGTAATTTAGCCGAAGGAACTATAGGGGTTGACAACTTTGTTCCTTTCCAATTTACTTCTGACTTTCAAGAAAATGATATTGTCTATGGGGGAGATAAAAAGCTTGAACGTATTTTACGCGAAATAGTAGAACTCTTCCCAAATGCCAAAGGAATTTCCATCCAATCTGAATGTCCTGTCGGACTAATCGGTGATGATATTGAGAGCGTAGCCAGACGCCTCAGTAAAGAACTGAACCTTCCGGTTGTTCCTGTTCGTTGTGAGGGTTTTAGAGGAATAAGTCAATCCTTGGGTCACCATATCGCTAATGACAGTATTCGTGACCACCTTCTTGGTAAGGGAAACCAAAGTGAACCTGGTCCATATGATATCGGCTTGATTGGAGATTACAACATCGGTGGAGATGCTTGGGCAACCAAGAAGCTTTTGGAAGAGATAGGGTTAAACGTTAAAAATATCTGGACCGGTGACGCAACTTTAGAAATGATTCAGGGCGGCAATAAAGTTCGACTGAACTTGATCCACTGCTATAGGAGTATGAACTACATTGCCGGTCATATGGAGGAAGCCTATGGCGTTCCCTGGATGGAAGTTAACTTCTTCGGACCTACGAAAATTAAAGAGTCCATCATCAAAATAGCTGAACGCTTTGACCAAACTATTCAGGATAAAGCCCAAAAGGTTATTGAAAAATATGATGCTTTAATGGCCAAGGTTATTGAAACTTACCGTCCGCGCCTGGAAGGTAAAAAGGTAATGTTGTATGTTGGAGGTCTTCGTCCACGCCATATTGTTGGAGCTTATGAAGATTTGGGTATGGAAGTTATCGGAACTGGTTACGAGTTCGCTCACAAGGATGATTATGAAAGAACTATGAGTTATATCTCAGAGGGAACACTTATCTATGATGATGTTACTGGTTATGAATTTGAAGAATTCGTCAAACACCTGAAGCCTGATTTAATCGGAGCAGGAATCAAGGAAAAGTATGTATTCGAAAAAATGGGCCTGCCTTTCCGTCAAATGCACTCCTGGGATTATTCCGGCCCCTACCATGGATATGAAGGATTCCCAATCTTTGCCCGTGATATGGATATGGCAATCAATAGCCCTGTTTGGAATTTGATCAAAAAACCCCGCAAAAATAAGGATGTGATTTTATGAGTAGTTTAGCACAGGTTGCCGACTGGATTAACACTGAAGAATACCAGCAAAAAAACTTTGAACGTAAAGATTTAGTAATAAATCCTGCTAAAGCTTGCCAACCTCTTGGGGCAATGTTATGTGCCTTAGGTATTGAAGGCTGCCTCCCTTTTGTACACGGTTCGCAAGGCTGTGCCGCCTATTTCCGCAATAACTTATCACGTCATTACCGTGAACCTATTTCTGCGGTGTCGGATTCCATGACCGAAGATGCAGCGGTCTTTGGAGGGCAAAATAACCTAATTGAGGGCTTGCAAAATGCTTATACCCTTTATAAACCCAAAATGATGGCAATTTTTACTTCTTGTATGGCTGAAGTAATCGGGGATGATCTAAAAGCTTTTGTTGATAATGCTCGCTTAAAAGGGTCTATTCCTCAGGATTTCCCGGTTGCGTTAGCTAATACCCCAAGCTTCAAAGGTTCCCATATCACTGGATATGACAACATGCTTAAAGGTTTGTTGGAGTCCTTAGCTGCACCACGTCAACATGCACCTCATTCCAAACTTTACGTTGTCCCCGGTTTTGATCCCTATCCAGGTAATTTGCGGGAGTACAAACGCCTGCTTCAAAGTTTGGGAGTATCTTTTACCCTGCTTCCTGATTATAGTGATGTGGTTGATTCCCCTAATAATGGTGAGTTTCAAATATATCCTGGAGGAACTTCCTTTAAGGAAATGAAAGAAGCTCTAAATGCCGCAGGTTACCTGTTCCTTCAATCCTATTCCACCGCAGCAACCAGAAAATATGTTAAGAATGTTCAAAAGATCCCTACGGAAACAGTGCACATGCCGATCGGCATTAGTGCTACTGATAAATTCCTGGCCAAAATCTCTGAGATGACGGGCAAACAAATTCCTGAAGAGATAGAAGCCGAGCGTGGACGGGCAGTTGATTCAGCACTTGATGCCCATCCTTATTTCCACGGCAAAAAATTCGCTTTGTTTGGCGATCCGGATATTCTTCTGGGTGTTACAAGTTTCTTGCTGGAAATGGGAGGAATTCCGGTTCATATCGTTTCAACAAACGGTAGTACAGCCTTCCAAAAAGAAATGGAACAAGTGTTAAATTCAAGCCCTTATGGTGAAAAAGCAAGTGTTTATATAGGTAAAGACTTGTGGCACCTTCGCTCACTATTATTAACTGATCCAGTTGATATGCTGATTGGGGATTCCCATGGGAAATATGCCGCTCGTGATGCAGGGATTCCTTTGGTACGGATCGGGTTTCCTATTAATGACAGGGTTAACCTCCACCGTTATCCTATTATCGGTTATCAAGGGGCGATAAACCTGATTAGTATGATTGCTAATACCTTTCTTGATGAAAAAGACCGGTTATCAGATGATTCGCATTTTGAACTATTGAGATAGAATAGTACAGTTGCGCATTGGGTAATTGCATCTGGCTTGGGGGCTTGGGGAGAAGAGGAGAAGTATTTGAGACAAGATATTTACAGGGAGGGATGACCAATGTTCGTTAAATTATCGAAACTTGACTTAAATGAATGTTCTCCGGTAACGGACAAAGGTGCGCCTAAGTTATGTATGAGGGCCCTACCTGGAGAAGGGGCTGAACGAAGCTGCGCTTTTGATGGCGCACGGGTTGTGCTGATGCCGATTACTGATGTAGTTCATCTGGTTCATGGACCAATCGCCTGTGCCGGAAATTCATGGGATAACAGAGGAGCCCGCTCCTCTGGCTCCCAACTTTATCGGCGCGGTTTTACAACCGATATAATGGAAAATGATGTAATATACGGTGGAGAAGATAAGCTGCGCAAAGCCATTATGGAAATTGCTCAGAAACACCAGCCAAAAGCTATTTTTGTATACAATACGTGTGTTTCTTCACTTATCGGGGATGATGTAGATAAAATTTGTTCAGAATCAGAGGGGAAACTTTCGATGCCAGTGATTCCTGTCAATGCACCTGGTTTCCTAGGAGACAAAAATATTGGGAATAGGATAGCCGGTGAGGTCCTGCTTAAACACGTTATTGGTACAGAAAGTCCTGATGCTGAGAAGAATCCTAACAGTATTAACTTGATCGGTGAGTATAACATTGCTGGCGACCTCTGGGGGGTTGTTCCAGACCTCAAGAAAATAGGAATTACTGTCCAAGCTGTCATTACAGGGGATGCTAAGTTTGATGACCTCCGCTCAGCCCATAGAGCAAGTTTAAATGTACTAGTCTGTTCTAAAAGTTTAACCAATCTGGTCCGGCACATGGAGCGACGCTGGCAGATTCCATATATAGATGCTTCTTTTTACGGCTTAGAAGAAACTTCCAATGCATTGATAAATATTGCCAAGGCTCTAGGTGATCCAGATTTAATCGAAAGAGCAAAAGAGTATACAAAAAAGCAAACAGCCTCTACGAGGATAAAGATAGCTCATCATAAAGCAAGGCTTGAGGGAAAAACCGCTGTCCTATTTACGGGTGGGGTTAAAACTTGGTCAATGGTTTCTACTTTAGCCGAACTAGGGATAAATATTCTAGCCGGCGGTACTCAAAATTCTACCCCCGAAGATTTTTTAAAAATGAAAGAATTAATGGATCCTACAGCCCAGGTTATTGAGGATACCAGTTCAGCCGGTTTTTTACAGTTAATCAAGGAAAAGAAGCCAGACTTGATTGTCGCCGGTGGAAAAACCAAGTACCTAGCTCATAAGACACGAACACCATTTGTTGATATCAATCACGGCCGCAAACTCCCTTATGCGGGATATGAAGGGATGATTACTTTTGCAGACTCCGTTTCCCGCACGGTATTTAGTCCTGTCTGGACCCACTTGAAACAGGACTTTCCTCCAGAGGAGGTTGGTTGTGATGAATAAGAAACGCAGTTATCAGGGAAACCCTCAAAAAAACAGCCCTGCCTTGGGAGCAACCCTGGCATTCCTGGGAATCAATGGGATTCTGGCACTCCTGCACGGCTCACAAGGGTGTTCCACCTGGATTCGGCTTCAGTTGTCCCGGCATTTTAAGGAGCCAATTCCTCTTAATTCGACAGCACTGTTAGAGGATACTGCTATCTTCGGCGGCTGGGAACACCTAAAAAAAGGGATTGCTAAAGCAGCTGATAAATATAACCCTCAAATAATTGGGGTAATGAGTTCGGGATTAACTGAAACTTTTGGGGATGATATGGCGAGTGCCTTGGAAAGCCTGCGCCAGGAACGGCCAGATTTAAGGGAGTTGCCGGTAGTGCTCGCCAGTACACCTGATTATATCGGTTCCATGCAAGAAGGGTATCAACGAACTGTTCTAGCTCTCATTTCCACACTTATCTCATCAGATTCCTTTTCTCTTACAAGGAGTTTTAGTGCTTTCGAATCTGACACAATTGCTCAAGAGATCCCTGTTATCGCTGTATTTCCCGGATGTCACCTCAGCCCTGCTGATGTCGATGAATTGAAAGATATCATAAAACTTTTTGGATTTCGCCCAATTACGGTTCCTGATCTATCCACTTCCTTAGATGGGCACGCAGAGCTTGAGCCTGCACCTGTAGTTCAAGGGGGAACTGATCTTAGAGAGATCTCTTATTTACCTCGCTCTGTGGCAACCTTCTCCTTGGGTTTGAGCATGAAAAAAGCCGGTGAACTCTTAAATAGCAAATATAATATCCCTCATTTTCACTTTTCTTCCGCAACCGGTCTTGCAGCCACAGATTCTTTGATTTTAACCTTAGCTAAATTATCCAAAAAAGAAATCCCCTCAAAGCTGCTCCGGCAGAGAAGTCAACTGTTGGACACCCTGGCTGACTATCATGATCAGTTAGGGGGTAAACGTGTAGCTTTAGCCTTAGAAACAGATTTATTATACTCCTTGGCTACCAGCTTTGAGGAAGTGGGTGCACAGATTTCTCTTGCTTTAGCAGCATCTCAAGGCGAAATAAAGTGCTTTCCAGATACAATCCCAGTGGAAGTTGGGGATCTTGAAGAATTGGAAGCAAGAGCTTCGGGCAGCCATTTAATTATTGCCAACTCTAATGGCAGACAGGCTGCTTCTCCCCTAAAACTTCCTCATTTGAGAGCAGGTCTTCCAGTGTTTGATCAAGCTGGATATCCACAAAAAGTGTGGGTAGGTTACCGAGGAACTCAACAGTTCTTCTTCGATGCTTTAAATACAATGGTGAGTTAG
>JAJZSC010000044.1 GCA_021849995.1 Bacillota bacterium
CGATCCAAAAGGTTCTCAGGAATAGCCCCACAATTAACTGTAATAAAAGGCCCTTTCCCCTTATAGCTTAACTTGTGTATTCTTTTTGCTGCTACTTCCTTGCCTACCCCTGATTCGCCCGTAATCAAAACATTAGATTCTACTTGGGATACCCTTGACATCATTTTTAATACCGGTTCCATCACAGGACTTTTAGCTATAAAATCTTCAGTTAGCAACATGTTCCTCAATTCCAACAATTCCACGGAACAGCGTGCCCTTTCTTCATTGGCCTGTCTCACTTGTGTCTGGAGGCGGTTCAATTCTGTAATATCCCTCATATTGAAAATTATTTGAATTACCTCAGCTTGGTTTCCAAACCGGGGATTGCCGGTAAGCATAATTTCCTTCCCGCTGGCTTTAATATAAGCCTTCGTTAACGATTGCCGGCTTTCTCTTATTTCATCAACCATCCGGTCGAGATAGATTGCAATTTCAGAATTAACGTTCGCAAGCATGCAATTATCTTTACATTTACTTAGATCTAGAAGCTGCAAGGCGCTTTTATTTACTCTTAGAACTTGTTTATCCGTATTAACAACTAAGATCCCGTCATAGGAAGATTCAATAATATTATCCAACTCATTCTTTAATTCTTTGACATGGGATAATTCATAAATTAAATTTTCCATTTCGGATAAGTCCTGCAGCACCACAACAGCACCCGTCATATGTTCCTTAACATAGATAGGGGTTGCATTACCAACAACACTTTTAGATTTAATATCCAATTTAAAACCCAAACGGGGTTGTCGATCAGTCAATACGTCTTGCCAGCTTCCGTCAGGAAGGATCCTGCCTACGGGCTGATTAAGCGCCTCTTCCCGACTTATCCCCAGAAGGATTTCTGCCCCTTTGTTGAAAAGATACACAATGCCGGCAGCATCAAAGGCGATAATTGAATGACTGACGGATTGGAGAACCACACTTAATTCATTTCTGGTTTCTTCTAAGACCTGATATACTTTCTTAATCAATTCGACCCGGGATAAGATACCGGTCAGTTTATTGTTCTGATCAAGTACAAGCATGCGTTCCATTCCGGGAGTATAGGCTATTTCTTCAAAATCAGCATTTTCTTTAACTACTGCCGGGGGATCGTCCATAAATTCACAGATGCTGGCTGTAGGAGAGCATCCTTGTAAAAAACTTTCCAGTACCTTGGTAATCGTTATAATACCGACAATTTCCCCATCGGGACCGAGAACCGGTGCGCAATTCACATCGTAATTCAGATAAATTCTGCTTGCATCAGCCAGGGTTTGTTCGGATCTAACTGTATACGGGTTACAAAGCATCACTTGTTTAACTTTCATAGTAGATCCTCCTTCTTATCCTTTAGACTCACGGTAAAGTGCAAAAAAGACAGATAGATATTAACCTCCAGACGAAAGCAGTAATTAATTGCACACTAGTTATAATAATCAAACTCTGATTATACGCTTTAGATATTTAATTATTTAAACAGGAGTTATGCTTATTATTGCATAACTCCTGTTAATATAACTTTTAAACAAAATTTGTTAGAGCTTAGCTAGAATCTTTTCCCGCTGCTAAATCCTGTCAACCCTTACCCCACAAACCTTATACTCATAGGTCTTACTAACCCTATCATAAGCAGCGTTTGTAAGCACATTAGCAGGGGATTCTTTGTAGTGGAGTGTCATAAACAACATTCCAGGGAGCACTTTGTCCGTTACCCGAACCTTGGTTTCCAGCTCTCCACGCCTTGAAGCGACTCTCACTTTTTCACCGTCTTCAATCCCAAGCTTCTTTGCGTCTATAGGATTCATCTCGGCTAGTTCTTCCGGTGAGTAGGAGTCAAGTCCGGCTGAATTCCTGGTCATGATGTTGTAGTGGGAGAGCTTGCGTCCAGTACTTAGGAGGAATGGATATTCTTCATCCGGCAACTCATCTGGCAACTGGTAATCAATTACGGTGAATAACCCTTTTCCTCTAGTGAACTTTCCCTCGTGTAAGAACTTGGTTCCCGGATGTTCTTGATTTGGTACAGGCCATTGCAGACCTTTAATTCCAAGTCTTTCATGACTAATTCCAGTATATTGCGGGGTTAGACTTGCTACTTCATCCATAATGTCGGCTGTGTTATTAAAGTTTAGTTCTACTCCCAGGCGTTTGGATATCTCACAGATTATCTCGGAATCAGCTTTGGCGTTACCGATCGGTTTAATTGCTTGCCTAACCATTTGTACCCGGCGCTCAGTGTTGGTAAAGGTTCCGGTCTTTTCGGCGAAACTTGCTCCAGGGAGTACTACATCGGCAAGCTTAGCTGTCTCTGACATGAAGATATCTTGCACGACCAAGAAGTCCAGCTCTTCCAGTCCTTTTCTGACATGGTTAGCATCGGCATCTGTGAGCACTGGGTCTTCTCCGACTATATACATGGCTCTTAAACTCTTTTTGTGAGCAGCCTCGAACATATCTGGGATCATAAATCCCTGGTTAGGGTTTAATTCTACTCCCCAAACCTTTTCAAATTTAGCTCTTACATCCGGGTTAGTCACACTCTGGTACCCGGGATAAACATTAGGCAGAGCTCCCATATCACAGGCACCTTGAACATTGTTCTGTCCTCTAAGCGGATTAACTCCTGAGCTTTCTTTTCCCAGATTTCCGGTAAGCATAGCGAGATTGGCCAGGGACATTACGTTATCTGTTCCACTGGTATGCTCTGTTATCCCTAAGGTGTAGAATATTTGGGACTTCTCGGCATTGGCATACAGCTTGGCTGCTTCTAGCATCTGCTCGAGTGGAACCCCGGTGATTTTACTTACTACTTCTGGCTGGTATTTCTTAAGAGCTTCCTTGAACTGTTCAAACTGTTCGGTTCGCTCAGCTATGAACTCTTTGTCTTCCCAGCCGTTCTCAAGGATTATATTCATAATCCCATTTATAAGCGCAACGTCTGTACCGGGTCTGATTCTCATCCAGACATCGGCTTTGTCGGCCAGTTCTATTCTTCTAGGGTCTACAACAATAAGCTTGGCCCCTTTAGCTAAGGCTTGTTTCATCTTGGCCCCGATAACAGGATGTGCCTCGGTCGGATTGGAACCGATTACAAACATTACCTGGGCATTGGGGATTTCATTGATAGAGTTTGTCATTGCACCTGATCCAAATGAAATGGCCAGACCGGCCACTGTGGGAGCGTGTCAGGTACGGGCGCAGTGATCAATGTTATTCGTCCCGATCACCGCGCGCATGAATTTTTGCATTAGATAATTTTCTTCATTGGTACAGTGAGCTGAACTTAGAGCTGCAATGGAATCTGCTCCATACTCTGACTTTATGGCCCTAAGCTTACTTGCTACCAGGTCTAAAGCTTCATCCCACTCCACTTCAACGAACTCACCGTCTTTTTTGACAAGGGGAGCCGTAAGACGATTTGGACTATGGATAAAGTCCGTTCCAAATCTGCCCTTTACACATAAGGCTCTACCGTTTACCGGTGCCTCAGGATTTGAAGTTACTCCGATTACTTCTCCAGCTTTGACATTTAGATCAAAGCTACAGCCGGTTCCACAGAACGGACAAGTAGTTTGAACCTTTTTAATCTCCCAGGGACGACCTTTACCGATCATTTGCTTTTCTGTAAGAGCTCCTACCGGACAGACCGAGACACAAGAACCGCATAAGACGCAGTCCGACTGGCTTAGATCAGAACCAAAAGCAGGCCCAACCAGAGATTCAAACCCTCTTTGATAGAAGTCAAGAACACTACGTCCTTGAACCTCTTCACAAACTCTTACACATTTCCCACAAAGGATGCACTTGTTTGAATCCCGGACAATAAATGGGTTGCTGTCATCTAGGCAAACATTTCTGCGCTCACCGGGATAAACATCATCTTTAACCCCGTATTCATACGCATACTGAGCTAGTGAGCAGTCTCCCATCTTTTGGCACGTCATACAATCAAGAGGATGATTAGCTACCAAGAGTTCTAAAACGGTCTTCCGGGCTTCCTTTACTCTACGAGTGTTGGTCTTTACCTGCATTCCTTGTGTTGCAACAGTGACGCAGGAAGGAGATAAACTCCTCATCCCTTCGACCTCAACTACACAGAGCCGGCAGGACCCGGAATTCGTAAGCTCTGGATCATGGCATAGTGTTGGAATAGGAATATTGTTCATTCTGCAGGCTTCAAGAACTGTAGTCCCTGCAGGGATTGTCACTTTTCGATCATCAATATTCAAAGTAACAGTAGACATTATAGCTCACCCCTCCCCCTACTGTTTTATTACTGCTCCGAATTTGCATTTATCCTGACAGGTACCACAATTTATACATTTACTTGAGTCAATTACATAAGGATTATTTTTATCCCCTGATATGCAGTTGACAGGACAATTCTTCGCACATAAGCCGCACTTCTTGCACTTATCCACTTCAATGAAGTAGGTCAATAGTGCAGTACAAACATGAGCAGGACACTTCTTATCCTTAATATGGGCTTCAAACTCGCCGCGGAAGTACTTAAGTGAAGAAAGGATCGGATTCGGTGAGTTCTGCCCTAGCCCGCAAAGAGAAGTATCTTTGACAACCATAGCCAGACTTTCCAGTCGCTCAAGATCCTCCATTTCTCCTTGTCCTTTAACTATCCGGTCAAGGATTTCCCACATTCTTTTATTGCCTTCCCGACAGGGAGTACACTTGCCACAAGATTCACTTTGAGAAAAGTTTAAGAAAAAGCGGGCAATATCAACCATACAAGTTGATTCATCCATGATAACAAGACCACCAGAACCAACCATTGCTCCAGCTTTGGTTAAAGTTTCATAATCAACCTGAAGATCTAACAATTCCTCGGGCAGACAACCACCTGACGGACCACCGATCTGAACTGCTTTAAACTTCCGGTTATTGATAATCCCTCCACCGATATCAAAGATAATCTCCCTAAGTGTTGTCCCCATGGGTACTTCAACTAAACCTGTATTATTGACCTGGCCTGTTAAAGCAAATATTTTAGTTCCCTTGCTCTTTTCCGTACCGAAGGAACCGTACCAGTCTGCACCGTTGCGAAGAATATGTGGCAAGTTGGACCAGGTTTCCACATTATTGATGTTGGTAGGTTTTCCCCATAAACCGCTTTGGGCTGGAAATGGCGGACGTACTCTGGGCATTCCGCGCTTTCCTTCAATTGATGCCATTAAAGCGGTCTCTTCTCCGCAAACAAAAGCACCTGCTCCTTGACGAATCTCCAGCCGGAAATTAAACCCAGTATTAAGAATATTATCTCCCAACAAGCCGATTTTTTCTGCTTGGGCAATTGCTACTTCGAGATGCTGTATTGCTAAAGGATACTCAGCTCGACAGTATACATACCCTTCATCCGCACCTATCGCGTAGGCTCCAATAAGCATACCTTCAATTACTGAGTGGGGGTCACCCTCCAAAACTCCCCTGTCCATAAAGGCACCAGGGTCACCCTCGTCAGCGTTGCATATGATATATTTTTTATCACCGGGCGCCTGTCGGCAGAAACTCCACTTTAAGCCGGTAGAGAAACCTGCTCCCCCACGTCCCCGAAGTCCTGATTTTTTCACTTCTTCTATTACTTCATCGCTTGACAAATTCTGAACAGCTTTAACAAATCCTTTATAACCATCATTAATAATATAATCTTCAATACTTTTAGGGTCGATAAAGCCACAATTCTTCAGTACAACCCTTTCTTGTTTTTCAAAAAAGGAGTTCGTATTAAACTGCGTAGTAGTTTGGAGTGTCGTCGAATTAACAGTTAGTAACCGCTCAATTCGCTTTCCATTTAGTATTTCCTCGTTAATAATCTCAGGTATATCCTCTAAGGAAACTTTAACATAAAGAGTTCCTTCAGGTTCAATTATGAACGTTGGCCCTTGTTCACAAAAACCGTGACAACCAGTAGGTACTACCTCTACCCGGTCTGTTAAACCATGTTTTTCCAACTCATCTGATAATGCTTGTACGATTGAAACTGCTCCCAAAGAAGCGCATCCAGTTCCTGCACAAATCAATATCCTTTTGCTACCCGAAGTCTTTGCTCTTTTCTGCTCGATAAATTGCTTTCTTTTCTCTTGGCAAGAAGAATCATCATGGCAGATAGGCCCCTCTGTCCGGCAAAAGAGATAATCCTGACATGGTTTTTCAGGGGTATGGGTACAACGCTCACAGCAAGCATCTAATAGCGATTTCATTCCTATAGCCCCCTATTCATATTTAGAAAGAACCTCGGGTATCATTTCCGGGGTTAAACGTCCATAAACCTGGCCATTAACGGCTATTACCGGTGCAAGTCCACAAGCACCCATACAAGCCACAATCTCAAAAGAGAAACGCTCGTCTTCCGTAGTGCCTCCATCCTTGATCCCGAGATGGGATTCAATAGTATCAAGAACTTTAGCCCCACCCCGAACGTGGCAAGCAGTACCTAAGCAGATACTTATCATATTTCTGCCAACAGGTTTTAGCCTGAATTGAGAATAAAACGTTACAACCCCATAAACTTTAGCTATAGGAATCCGCAAGGTTTTACTAACAGTCTGCAGTACTGATGCAGGTAAATACCCATAAATCTCTTGAGCTTTTTGTAAAACCGGAATTAAAGCACCTTTTTGGTTTTTATGCTCATCCAAAATTTCACTAAGTCTCACCACTTTGGGATCAATTAAATTATCACAAGCTGAACTCATCCATATCACCCCACTCCTCAAGTTATTTCTTTTCCCAGACCATCAACAACCCTAAAATCTGTACACCCCTTTCTCAGTAAGCAAAGCAGTAATTTTTTCATCGTAGTTATCTACAGGAAGCCAAGAAACTATCTGTATTTCAAAAGCCAGTGCTATCCTAGGTGCGGATGGATTAACAAGTTTTAGAAAGCGGTCGTAATATCCTCCGCCATACCCCAATCTGTTCCCTTGAAGGTCAAAGGCTACCCCAGGCACTACCACTAAGTCAATAACTGAAGGATCAACTTGTTCCAAACCAGATTTTTTAGGCTCCCGAATTCCCCACATACCAGCTTCTAGATCCCGGTCTAAATCAGTGATTCTGGATAGATGAAGTCTTCTTTCGGAGGCGCAACGAGGAAGAATCAGTACTTTTTCCATGGCTAATACTGCCTCTGCTACTTCAGTAGTATCTACCTCGTCACCAAAGCTCATAAACGACATGACGGTTTTAGTCTTGTTAAACTCCGGTAGGTCCAGCAGATTTTTAATAATTCCCTTGCTTTTCTCAGCCCGGTCACTTGGGCTTAAGGCTGACCTCAAGGATAGTACCCTGGATCGCAGTTCCTTTTTTTCAGTACTCATATTCCCTCCGGACAAACTAATAATGAAATCTTGGCTGGCACCAAACCTTAGGCACAGGCGCGGCTTAGTCAAATGCAATGCCACAGCACCTTTACTCCATCCAGGCAGGTGCTGAACTAGAAACATCCTGTTCCGTCGTTTAAGCGCATTTGAGTCTCGACCATATCGTGTGTCAGGGCCATATATGCGCTTATGACCCTGAAAGATATACTTTCTAATATGCGACTAAAAAAATATAGGCTTAACGTAGCCCAAATATTCCTATAATGCATCTGTATCCTATATAAAACTGTCAAAATATTTTAAATAGAATTTAAAAAACTACTCTTTAAAGATACCTAAGGTAACCAAAATAGTCAATTCAATTATTTGACTATTTTGCTGAAATATTTTGTTAACTCAATTAACAGACCAACTTAAATGTAACGATGTGAAAATAAAATAGGAACTAACAAAGGAACAAGAGTTGTTTCAGAGAATAGTTATCCCCATTTCATATTCTTCATCTTAAGCCTTGTCCCACACTTATCCACATTATCCACAGCGTCTGTGTATAACATTATTCAACTTACCCCCAAACACCCAGAATCCTAGAACCCGCTCTACTCAATTACTCACAGACTTATCCACATTATCCACAAATATCGAATATCCACAGAACAAACGCTCTTGCTTTTCTATTATAAAAACCCTGCCAACAAAAGCAGGGTTTGGGGTTCAGAAACTTAACCCAGGCACGGCATTTAACGTCCACGGAGCGAAATCCTTAGCCAAATAGTGATAATAGCCCGCTGTTGCTATCATGGCAGCATTATCCGTACATAAGACCGGTGGAGGATAATACAGCCCCACACCCCTTTTAACCAGCTCAAATTCCAGTGTTTCTCGCAAAAGGGTATTCGCTGCTACTCCGCCAGCCAGCAACAATATCTTAGCATCTGTCCTCTCCAGAGCCAGCACAGATTTACGAACCAATACATCGACTACTGCCTGTTGAAATGACGCAGCCAAATCCTCAGTCTTTAAAGTTTGATTTTTCATTCTGGCTGAATTTAAAGTATTCAGGACTGCTGATTTCATGCCACTAAAACTAAAATCCAAACTGTCCGGCTCCAGCATCGCCCTTGGGAAATCAAAGGCTGCCGGGTCGCCAGTCTGTCCAGCCTTTTGAATCTGAGGTCCGCCTGGATACCCTAAGCCCAAGGCACGGGCAACTTTATCTAAAGCCTCTCCTGCCGCATCATCCCTAGTCCGTCCCAGGACAGTATACCTGCCATGATCTTCAAAATAAATTAAATGGGTATGCCCTCCCGACACCAGGAGTGCAAGTAGTGGAAAAGTCAGGTCTTGATGGGTTAAAAAGTTAGCATAAATATGCCCTTCTAAATGGTTTATCCCAATTAAAGGTATTCCTGCTGCATAGGCTATAGCTTTTGCCCCGGCTACACCTACCAGGAGGGACCCTACCAGTCCAGGTCCATAAGTGACTGCAATCGCTGAGAGATGATTAAATCCCACCTGTGCTTCAGTAAAAGCTTCTTGAACAACCTTCTGAAAGTGCAGAATGTGCTCCCGTGAAGCAATTTCCGGCACTACCCCACCGTATTTTTGATGAGTAGCTATCTGAGAAGAAATAATATGGCTTCTCAGCTCAGTGCCATTTACCAAAACAGCAGCAGAGGTCTCATCACAGCTGGTCTCGATTCCAAGAATTATAATCTGGTTGTCTGACGCCAAACTCATACTACGATACCTCAATACTTTATGCTTAATATTTACTGCTTAATATTTATTGCTTAATATTTTATCTAAATATGATTTTACTATGAAACCCTATTTTTCTTTGAATAGATGTATGATGTATATCGAATATAGATTAAAATGACTAAAGTTAAGTACTAGATCAAGTTCGTAGAATTGCAAAATGAATACTTTTATTCCAGATCTAACCACATGATCAACGCATCCTCTTGATTATCCATATAGTACTTTTTACGTACTCCCATCTTAACGAACCCTACACGTTCATACACTTTTTGAGCAACCATGTTTGAAACTCGGACTTCTAAAGTCATTCTCTCCATGCCCTCAGCAGCCATTTTATCCATTACTGTCCTGAGTAAAAACTCGCCCCAACCTGCCCCCCGATATTCAGGAGCTATAGCTATATTGGTGATATGACCTTCTTCCAGAATAAACCAGAGACCCATATAACCAATTATCCGGCCGTTAACTTCAAGACAATAATATCTTGCATATTCATTATCCCGAAGTTCGGTAGTAAAGGCATGCGGAGACCATGGTGTAGGAAAAGATGCTCTTTCAATGGTAATTATTGCATCGATATCCTCGATCTTCATGGGACGTACGATTGTATCTGGTGAAGGCTCCCGTTCGGTCTTGTCTGACCACTTACCGGGAACTATTCTCATACTCACTTTCTATCCTCCGCTTCCTTTTTTGCATAGTTAACTTCTGCCTCAGATAAACGAATATAATAGGGCTCTACCGTTCCACTAAAACCTTTTTCCGACCACTGTCGCCAGACTTCACATGAGACATACGCTCCGCGTGGCAAACTCAGATAATCAGGTAAAATCCGGGCCCTAGCACCTAAAAACTTAATTATCTTGTCTTTATAATGGGGTACGGCATCCCCTACGAATAAAACAGTGCGGTCAAGTCTTTTAAGTTCTTCGAGCCAACTTTCATGAGTCTTTGCGCAAGGCTGGGTCAAACATTCCAACTGGTCTTCGGGTGACCACCTAAATCTCGCTGTATACCATTCATTCTTCCGTGCATCCAAGATCGGCACAATTTCCTCATCTCTTCCATAACCTGCCCAGGCTAGTGCTTCTAGTGAGGTCACTCCAATAACAGGAATGTTTAAAACCTGAGCAAACCCCTCTGCCGTAGCTATTCCAATTCTGATTCCGGTAAAAGAACCAGGTCCACGGACTACACCAATAAAATCAAGATCACTTAATTTCCAGGACGCAGCTAATAACAATTGATCCAGCATTGGAATCAGTCGCTCAGAATGAGTTTTATTAGTATGGAGAAACCCTTCGGCTATGACTTTAGAATCTTCTGCCAAGGCAAGTGCTGTAACTTTAGTTGTAGTATCTATAGATAGATATTTCATGTCTGCCTCCTAGAACCCCGTACCTAAACGTTCTTCCCATTCTTCACCAAAAGGTTTAATTAACAGGCAGCGAACTTCCAACCCGCTTCCTTCAATAACAATATCCAACCGATCATCCGGAAGAATAGCAGAAATAACCTCAGGCCATTCGATCAGGCAGATAGTATCCGGCTGAAAATAATCCGAAACTCCGATGACTTCGGCCTCCTCAATCGATCTCAGACGATAAAGATCCATATGTATAAACTTAACAAAATGCCCGTCCTGTTCACTTGAATATTCCTGAATCATAGTGAATGTGGGGCTTGTAATATAATCAGTTATGCTAAGTGCAGCTCCTACGCCTTGGGCGAAAGCAGTCTTGCCTGCTCCCAAATCACCGGTAAGGCAGACGACGTCCCCGCCACATAATATCTGCCCAAGTTGTTTACCCAGGCTGGTAGTCTCCTCAGCGTTATTAGATGTTTTAACCACCTGCATTGTTCAAAACTCCTTCTATGCGAACATTTCTATTGTATCCCTTTTTGCCCAAACACATTAGTTCCCCAGACACCGAAAATGATCAGGGCAACTCCTGCCAAGTGAACTAGACTGAAGGCATCCCCGTTAAACGCAACACCTGCGAAAACCGAGACCACAGTGATTAGATTAGTAATGGATGCCGTCTGTGATACTTTGAGTCTAGAGATAGCGTAGTTAAACAGAAAGAATCCTAAAACTGAAGAAAGTACCCCAAGGTATAAAACGGCTGTCAATATCTCTCTATTAAAGAGAGGGCCGAAATAGCTCGTCAGATTTCCTTGAAGAATACTCTGCCCAAGTCCTAAAAGATTAAACAGGATTGTCCCGCACCACATCATAACATAGGTTATTTCTACAGGAGAAAACAGCTCCGATGATTTCTTGGACAGAATACTATACGCCCCTGCTGCAATCACTGCTAGCAGCAAAGCAAAAATCCCGTTAATATGTTGACCCACCTGGATTTGCCCCTGGGCCGATTGAGCAATAACTATCACAAAAACACCGGCTACAGAGGAGATAATTGAAATCACCTGAAGATAGTGCAATCTTTCCTTTAAAAATATTCTAGCCATAGTTGCCACTGCCACCGGCACTAGGGCAATAATCATTCCTGCTTCTGACGCTGACGTCCACTTTACCCCCCAAGTCTCTCCTAAAAAATAAAGTCCGGGTTGAAAAAGGGATAGAAAAACAAGCGGGAGCCAGTTCCTTCCCCTCAACTTAACTTTAATAACTCCCGCAACTATTAATATGGCCATTGTTATGTCTCCAATAGCAAAACGAAAGCCCAAAAGCTGCAAGGGAAATGTGTAATCCAATGCTCCTTTAGTAAATAAAAAGGAAAAGCCCCAAAGCACCGCAGTTCCTATCCCGGCTAACGCCGGTAATGGACTAGTTTTTGTCTCTGTCATACCCTTTTTCCACTTCTCTCTTTTTAACTGATAAATAAACAAGCTGTAATTCTTGAAGCGTAACAATCCAGTAAACAATGTCATTAAATCAGACAACGCAGACGCGAAGACATGTCTACGCGTCTGCCGTACATAATGGAAGTTGGCGAAACCTATAACTTTTCTCTAGTGTGACTTATCCCATGGCTGAAAAAGACATGCAAATTTAAAGGTTCAAATATATTAATCCACAACAGTTCTGCCGTTAATCAGCACACATTC